>JAIXVG010000182.1 GCA_027483145.1 Planctomyces sp. | reverse complement strand
CGACGCTGGACGCGTCGCCACGTTGACCCCGGGGATGGCCGGATATGCTGCGGCAGCAATCAACCAAGTGGGTACTCGTCTTGCATTGCCTCGGCCCGTCAGTAACAGCGCTGTTCCCGGAACCACCTATCGCATTCCAGCCGGAACTCGACTTGGCTTCTACATCATTCAGAACAACACAACTCAACAATGGCGAACGTCGAATCCTTTAAATGAGATGGGGAAGTCCCCATTAGCGTTTTTTGATCAGTTCGATGCCAATCCAGATGGCTTTCCACATTTTCGTCGAGATACACTTTCGGCAACCAGCGCTCGTTACTCGGTTGAGGACATGACCAATGGCGGGGACATGGACCAGAACGATCTGGGCTTTGTCATCGATGCAGTGGTCCGCCCGCTAAGTGGGGCGCCGAAGTTCTATGTAATCGACGCTGCAACCGAAGACATTTATGGCTACACCTCGGCCAATGACTTTACAGGTGTCGAAGATATCGGGACTGGTGGGCGCGGCTATCGCGATATTGCCAGCAATACCGATGGATCGCGGCGCTGGTTGTTGCGGAATGGCGGGCAGGTCGACGTTCTGAACGCGGCTGGTCAGACGATTGGCTCGTGGACTGCCACCGGACTAACGCAGGCCGAAGGGATTGGGACCGACGGAACTCGACTGTGGATTGTCGATGCTGCCACAAAACGAGTGAGTCTCTACGCTACGGGTGCATCTTTACTAAATGGGACGCTTGCGGCTACGTTGTCTTGGAGCTTGAATTCCGCAAACACTCAGCCAACGGGGTTGGCAACTGACGGAGTGAATGTCTGGATTACTGATATCGGCCGTGACGAAGTCTATGTTTACACCACCGCTGGGAGCTATCTAGGACGGTGGAAGCTCGATGCACGAAACTTGAATGCAAGCGGGATCACACTCGACCCAAGCGGTGCTTCAACTGACTTATGGGTTGTTGACCGCAGCACAAAGCAAGTCTTCCAATACAGTCAGGCACGGTCGTTAAGGTCCGGAAGTTCGCCACTCGCCGCGACTGCGGCTTGGAACCTGTCGATCTTCAATAACTCGCCAGAAGGGATTGCCGATCCAGTTCCAGCAGTTGGCACGATCGAATGGACTGGTAGCAACGGTAACTGGAACGATCCGGCCAATTGGAACCTCGGCCGCGTTCCGGGGACGAATGACGATGTGGTCATTGACAATCCCAATGCCAGCCTGACGATCGACTTTTCGGGAACGGTAACAGTCAAAACGCTCAGGGTTACCGAAACCTTGCGAGTGTTGGGGGGGACGCTGGCGACATTCTCGGATGCCGCGATTAACTCGATGAGTCTGGCGGCGGGAACACGATTCAACACGAACGGTGTTGTCGAGGTTGGAACCCTTGTTTCGACAAGCGCCACGCTGGGCGGCACCGGCACCATTCGCGTGTTGACGAGCGGCAGCTTTACGAATTCTGCAATGTGGGATTCAGGTGTTACTCAGGTTGCGAGCGGCGCAACAACGACGATTTCGAATGTGACATTGGGGCGGCGGTTCGAAAACTCGGGAACAGCGCGCGTGGTAGGTCCGGGATTTACGACTTACAACGCGGGCAAGATCACCAATACCAGCAGCGGACTGCTTGAGTTTACGTCAACGAATGCGGGGATCGTGGGGGTAACATGGTACGACTGGTACGAGGACCGGGAGTTTACCGAACGAGGTTCGTTTACCAACAACGGAGTTTTGCGAACGACCGCTGCTGTTGCGAACACGGTCATGGATGTCCCGCTGACGAACACTGGAGCAATTGAAATCAATGCAGGGACGATGAAGATACTGCGGTCCGGCAGTAATTCTGGCAGCGTCACTGTGGCGACCGGTTCGGTGCTGAGATTCGAACTTGGAATCGGAGGCTGGTTTGAATCGACGGCGCAAAGCAGCTTTGCAGGTGGTGGAACAATCATCCTCGCGTCGCGAAGCTCATTGGTCGCTCGTGGCGCCTATTCGGTCTATTCGACAACCCTGCAAAGCGGCGACTTTTATGTTACTGGAAATGCGACGACGGCTCGACTAACAGGCACGTCGGGAAACACGAGCGGAAGCGGAACGCTTACCGTCTCGGAACTCCTGCAGATCTCAAACGTTGGCGTTTGGAACAAGCTAGTGGTTGCGGTTGGAAGTACGGGGCGAATCGAGAACTCGACAATTGGTGCTCGCCTTGAGAATGCGGGGACGTTCGAGGTCGGCGGCGGGACTTTGCGAATTACGCAGACTGGTGCACTAGTCAACCTGCCTGGTGGGGTAATGACGCTCACCGGGGCTTCCAGCGAATTTGGGGGCGATTGGGGCGAAGATGGCTTCATTCCAAATTTGGGCATTTTCGACAACCGAGGGCCACTGCGGGTTGGTTCAGCGTTCAACTCGGCGATCATTCAGACCTTGGACATTTTCAATACGGGTCTGATTGAATTGACTCGCGGGACTTTAGCTGTAGCCAGCCGAGGGTCTTCGGCGGGCACAATCAATGTCTCAGCAGGGGCAACGTTGGCCATCAGGAACCCATCAGGAACCTATCGCGAATTCTGGATTGCGGCTGGGGGGGTGTTGACTGGAGCCGGGACGCTTCGCGCTGAGATCTACAGCACAGTGGGCGTTAGTGGATCGTACCAAATTGCAAGCACGGTCATCGACCGCGGGGGCATCTACTTCCACTCAAACAATACAGTTAATCAACTTTCAATGAATGGAGGAACGCTGGGAGGAGTCGGAACGATCCAATTGGCCGGATCGGCTGCGATTGCGGGGGCCAGAATCTACGGTGGCGGCGCTATCATCATTCCGACTGGAGTACAAGTTGATATCAGTGCTTCTGGCGTCGATCGAGTCCTTGACAATCGAGGATTGTTGCGTCTGATGGATTCGTGGCTCGAACTTTACGACTACGGAAAAATCTTGAACCGGCCAGAAGGGGTGTTTGACCTCTATGGGACGTATGCTCGGGTTACAGAAGTTTATTATGACTATTGGAATGAAGGTCAGAGCGGTGTCGTTGAGAACTATGGGTTGATTCGCAGGCTTACCACCTTGGGTACAGCCGAACTCAATCGCCGCACAATTAACAATGGCGTTATCGAAGTTGGAAATGGTGCCCGATTGAATCTCCCGCTCCGTGCATCGGAGATGAGTGGCAACGGCACGATTCTACTCCAGGGTGGACAGGTCAAATCGGACGAAACACTGACCTATGGGGGCACGATCACCGGCTGGGGAACTTTCAACGGGAGTTATGTCAATGCCGGAGTGGTTCAGCCGGGGAATCCAACGGGGCAGTTGACAATTACCGGGAACTATTGGCAAACCCAAACCGGCAAACTGAAAATCGCTCTCAATGGAACTGCTCCGGGAACAGGACATGGCCAGTTGCGGGTCGGGGGCCAGGTTTCACTAGGGGGTGCAATTGAAGGTAGCTTGGGCTTCAACAGCCCATTGTTCAGCACGTACCGGGTGATCGATAATTACGGAGGGGCACCAGCCGAAGGAACATTCAATGGACTACCCCAAAACAGCATCGTCACGATCAATGGAGAACCGTTCGAACTTCGATACCAGAATGGTGATGGCAACGATCTTGTCCTGCGGCATTGTGCCCCGCCGGTTAGTGTCATCGGAGGAACCGTCCGCGAAGGGTACCTAGGCCAATCCGCGATCGAGTTTGAGCTATCGCTCGCCAGACCCAGCAATCGGCGAGTCTCAGCCAATTACGCGACGGCTGACGTCACTGCTACCGCGGGCGTAGACTATGAAGCCGTTTCAGGGGTTGCTGTTTTCGAACCGGGCCAAACTTCAGTCAAAGTCAACGTCCTCGTGAATGGTGATGGAGGCATTGAAGCACACGAGCGATTTACTCTCGTACTCTCTAACTTCGTCAATACCGAACCGGAAACTAGCACGGCGTTGGGATTCATCCAGAATGATGACTGGGAAGGACCTCCCGACAGTCGGGGTAGAGATTTCTGGTTGACATTCCCAGGAAACTTCTACAGCGAGGCGGAAGCTCCCATTTCGAGACCGCTGTTCATTACCAGCGAAAACGATACGACCGGTGTGGTATCGATTCCCGGCACCGGTTTCTCGGTCCCGTTTACCGTAACGAAGAATATGACGGTCAAAATCGATCTACCACTCGAAGCCGACTTGCGAGACCAGGTCGATGTTGTAACGAACGTCGGTATCCATGTTACCGCAGAACACGAGGTGTCAGTCTATGGACTGAGCTATGTCCAATGGTCAACGGATGCAATGCTGGCGTTACCAACCGATGTGTTGGGTCGTGACTATATGGTTCTAGGGTATCGCAATTCTTGGGTCCAAGGAGCCGGGTCCCAGTTTGCAGTTGTGGCGGTTGAAGACCAGACCGAAGTAGAGATTATCTTATCGCAAGCGGCATCCGGACGACCTGCTGGAGTTCCCTTTAAGATAGTTTTGAACAAAGGGCAAGCCTATCAGTTGCGGCTCAGTAATTCTCTAGGGGGAGACCTCACGGGAACTCGCATCACTGCCACCCAACCCGTGGCCGTCTACGGCGGCAATCGATTAACCAACATTCCGTTTTCGTCAACCCAGTACTATTCCTACGCAGACTATGTTGTCGAGCAAATGACTCCGGTCGAAACATGGGGCCAGAAGTTCGCGTCGGTGCCACTGGCCGGCCGGCGGTTTGGTGACACATTTCGAGTACTGGCTGCGTACGACAATACGGCCGTCCGCATCAATGGAACTTTGGTGGCTGTTCTCAATCGGGGGCAGTTTCACGAACAGATTGTTGACGGCCCAGCCCGCATTGAAACCTCTGAGCCAGCGCTTGCGGCCCAATACTCCAATAGTGTTGAGTATGACCAGCGCAATTCAAACACACCGGTTGGTGACCCCTTCATGATGTTGCTGACTCCGGTAGAGCAGTACCTTAGCGAATAAACAGTTTCTGCACCAACAACCGGTTTCACTCAGAACTGGGCGAACGTCACGATTCCTGCGTCAGCAACTCCGACATTTCGCCTGGACGGGGCAAGCGTTGCCGCCAATTTGTGGGTGGCCATTCCTGGTACCGATTTGGCCGGAGCAAAACTAGCGCTTACCCCAGGGTCGCATCGTGTCACGGCCGATGTTCCGTTTGGAATCAATGTTTATGGCTTTGCTGGCTACGACTCATATGGCTACCCCGGCGGCCTGTCGCTCGTTCCGCTGCAGAACATAGCGTCCATCAGCCTGTCGCCTGAGAACGGGACCGCACCGGTAGGCAGCCGGAAGGAATTGACAGCAACAGTCCTCGATTTCGCCGGGCAGCCAATTCGTGGCGCCAAGGTAACATTCCGGGTTGAAGGAACTCATTCACAGGT
>JAIXVG010000135.1 GCA_027483145.1 Planctomyces sp. | reverse complement strand
CAAAACGCCGGAGCGCAGGGAGCACCTGGGGCCGGTGGGCAAGGGAACCGTTTCAATGGTGCCGGCGGCCTTGGCCAGTTTGGCAATCGCGGGCAGCTCGGTCAACAGGGCTTTCCTCCCAATGGGCTAACTGGCGGGTTCGGAAATCAAGCGTCAAACGGCCTGACTGGGCAGGCCCCCAATTTACGGCCGCAGCAAAAGGTAGCGTTTGATTTCCCGACCGCACCGCCAGCTCAAGTTGGTAGCGAGCTCAAGGCCCGATTCGAAAAGCTGTCGACGAGAAATCCGAACCTGAAGGATGTCGTGGTACTTGCCGGATCTGCGGGGCTGGTGAGGCTGGAAGGGAACGTGCCGAAAGCAGCCGATGCTCGTCTGGCCGAGCAACTCGTCCGGCTACAACCCGGAGTGCGTCAAGTTGTCAACGAAATTGAGTATCCCGAAGTCGCCAATGAATAGCCCCCCATCGATTCGCCATTCTTGGAAGCGCGTCGCCCAAACTAGTATGGCTCACCAGCTAAAAACTCGAATCAGGAGTCATTGTTGAATCGAAGCTCGCTTGATTGGGAGAACTTCTGGCGACGGCGGCTATTGCTGTTGGCTTTGATTCTGTCCCTCCCTGCGATCTGGTTGACATCGTTGCAGTGGCTCTCTTCGTCGCAGTCCTTAATCGTTTACTGTGCTCACGACCAAGAACTGGCTCAGCCGGTGCTCGATCGATTCACTCGCGAAACAGGCATTCCGGTTCAAGTCCGATTTGATACCGAAGCGACCAAGTCACTCGGCTTGCAGCAATTGATTCTTAGCGAGCAAGCCCACCCGCGCTGCGATGTTTTTTGGAACAACGAACAGCTCGGGATGCAGCACTTGGCCTTGCAGGGGCTATTGGCCCCATATCAAGGGACAGGCTGGCATGCCCGGAATGACCAGTACCGTGATATCGATGGTCTTTGGGTTGGATTTGCCGCACGCCTGCGAGTTCTCATTTGGCGAAAGTCGCTCGAATCACAGCTTCCTGACTTCGATCCCCTCCTCGCCTGGGAAACACCTGAAAACCCAATGGGGCTCAGAAAAGGGATTGCGATTCCGCTTTACGGGACGACGCTCAGCCACTTCACCTGTCTCTGGAATCTGAACAAGCAAGCTGGCCTGGAAGCGTTCGTGACGCGATTTCGGTCGGAGGGTGGCCGATTTGTTCCAGGCAATGCGGCCGTCAAAAACCTGGTAGTAAATGAGGCCCTCGACATTGGCTGGACAGACACTGACGATGCCTTTGCAGCCCAGGACGAAAAAGCGGCCATTAAGTTTGCACCAGCGCTCTTCGACGGCAAATTGATCTGTATTCCGAACACCGTCGCTATTATCAAGAACTGCAAGAACCAGGCGGCTGCCAAAACACTGGTCGATTTTTTGACTTCGCGATCAGCCGAACTTGAGTTGGCCAATTCCGCTGGACGGCAAATCCCGTTACAACAAGTCTCGCCCGATGAACTTTCCAGAGATGTGAGGCCGCTCTATGAGGCCGTCACGTCTCGGCCTGTGATCAGCCTTAAAGAGCTGTTGGCCGAGCGGGAAGCTTGTCGTGTCTGGCTGGGAACGCTCGGCTTCTAACGATCGAACAGCGCATGCTTTGGGAAACCTGGCTGACAATGGCGCGAGCTTGCCTGGTGGTTGCTTGCGCTATTCCGCTCTGCGAACTGCTGGAACGTCAATCGCGCAACCTGACCTCACCTTGGTCGAAAAGACTCTTCTGCTGCTTGCTCATTGCACCAGTTATATTTCCTCGGCTGCTGGTGGCGTATGTTTGGGCTGGCAGAGGATTTGATCGTCCGCAGGCTGAAGCAATCTATGACCTCATCTTACTAGCGCGACTGGTCCCCCTTGGCCTCCTCGCCCTGCGGATGATCCCTGCTAGTGGTCCCTCGATGGAAAGTTGGCAAACCGCCGAATTGGCGGGAAATCAGTTGCTGTTGTCACAACTGAAACATCAGCGGTCATTTGCCACTTGGCAGCGCCGACTCCCCGCGATTGGGCTACTTTGGTTGCTCGTCTTTCATGAGTTTGAGATGAGTGCCCTACTTAAAACAGTCACCTGGACCGATCGGCTATTCGTTGCCCACGCAGGAGGCTTACCGCTTGAGCATTCGCTGCGGCTAAGTGCTGGGCCACTACTTATTGCTTGCGGAGCAGTCGTCCTGTTCTGGGCAACATGGCTTTGGCTGGGCAGAATACTGCCGCCTCGCTTACCCAAACCAAGCCTGTTCATCGACACTAGACCCGCCTCACCACCCGCGGTTTGGGAGTCGGTTATGGGCTGGGTATGGCCATGTTCCGCGTGTGGGCTGGCAGTCATTTACCCGTTGGCGATCTTGCTTCCGAATCTGGTATCTGCAGGAAGCAGTGTCTGGCTTGATGGGAGGCGGTGGTGGTCACTAGCGATTGAGCTACTTACAGGTCTGGCGTTGTCAGCCGCTGCCGCTGCTTTGGTTTTAGCTCTGGCGCTAGCAGTCGGCCGCAGCAGTCAGCAGCGGGAATATCGTTTGCCCCGTGTTGCAGCAATGGTATCGACTCTCTTGGCCGGTTGTGGCTCGCTGATTGTGGGACTCTGCCTGCTGTCGCTCTTTCAGCAGCCATTTGCGAGGCTGCTGTATGATACGCCGGTCCCGTTATGCCTTGGATTCGCCCTGAAGCAATGGCCGCTGGCCATGGTCTTAGTGGAAGCGTTACGGTCGCAACCTGTCGATGCAGCCGAGCGATTGTCCCGCCGATTAGGAACGATGAGCCAGCCAGGGCGGAACTATGGGCGTTGGTTAACGTGGCAGACACGCGATCGCTGGATTGTGGCCATTTATCTGATTCTTGTCGCGAGCAACTCGCAAGATGTCATTCTTTCATCACTCCTGGCCCCGGTCGGTTTGGCGTCGGGGACGGTCAGGTTGTACAACTTTATGCACTATGGAAGATCGGTCAGCCTGACGTTAGAAGCATTGATACTGCAGCTGGCACCTGTCGTGTTGAGCCTCGGCTTGTGGCGACTCCTGGGGCCACAACGTCCGTAAATCAAATCAGTCAAAACCAACAAGAACAACAGGCCACCGGTTGAGTCTCACACTACCAGTAACGGATGGCGACATGTCGCACACAGGCCTCTGGCAACTGCGCAACGTGGAGATTCCCGGCCGATTGACCAACGTGAATTGTCTGGTTCATTCAGGAGTGACCGCCGTCATTGGGCCAAGCGGGGCGGGCAAAACGTCGTTTCTCAAGCTTCTCGTTGAATTCATTGAACCAACTGCCGGCCAATGCAATTGGCAGAGCCACTCACCGACTGCTGATCGCCACCGCGTCTTCTGGAGCGGCGGTCGCGATGGTCTTTGGACTCACCTGACGGTCGAGCAGCACTTGGCAGCCGTTGCACCAGCCTCGGCCGACATGACGAACGTTCTCGCTGCGTTTGATTTGATTCACATTCGTACTGCTCACGTCCATCAGCTTTCCTCGGGCGAGGCTGATCGGCTCAGCGTTGCCCGGGCCGTGGCAGCTAACCCACACGTTTTGGTTTTGGATGAGCCTCTTGTGCATGTTGATCCCTCCGACAGACAGCGATACTGGGACTTCATTGCTGCTCAAGCGGCCGCCCAGAACCTGTCGCTAATTGTGGCCACACATGATACCAGTTGGGTCTTGAAGATGGCAAAACGGGTCATTGTGATGGAAGCCACACAAGTCACATATGCAAATACCGTCGCATCGCTCTACTGGTCGCCACCCACCCCTGCCGTGGGGGCCTACCTTGGTCCGCTAACCTGGTTGACCGACAAGCTTGCAGCAGCCTGGGTCTCGTCGCCGTCAGATCACTCGATCACATGGCCTACTGCCGTTCGCCCAGAGCAGTTAGAGCTAGTCCCTGATGAGAACGGGCATCTTGTGACATGCCTGAACGATGCGATTGGCTCGGGGGAAGCTCGCCTCATTCATCGTGACGCCATAGCCGATCCATCGGCCGATGATGATCCAAAGCATTCTCTGGTGGTTCATTACCGGCCCAATCGCTCGAGGTTAGCAGTCGGTCAGCGAGTGGCCATTCGACTGATGGCGATTCTGTGCTTGATACTAAGTGGAAGCTGCCAACCAGCGTCTGAGCGAATCCTGCCCATAGCTGAAGTCACAAGTTGGACTCTGCCGCCCGAGGATGCCAAGCTCCCTTCCCCCAGGGCCGTGACTGTTGGTCGAAACAATGAGTATTACGTGCTTGATACGGCCGGGCGAGTTGTGGTCCTGAATGCTGACGGCAAAGAGGTGCGTCAATGGCAGATGCCTGATCGAGATGTGGGCAAGCCCGAAGGAATTTGCCAGCTCGCCTCGGGACTGATTGCTGTCGCCGATACACACTATCATCGAGTGATTCTGTTTGACGAGATGGGCAAAGAGCAGCTCCGTTTTGGACAGCGTGGCAAGGGTCCGGGTGAGTTCATCTATCCCGTGGCCATTACCACCGACCCAAGTGGCGACCTATTTGTGTGCGAGTATGGCGGAAACGACAGGGTGCAGCGATTTAGCCCCACCGGTGAGTTCCGAGTGCAGTTCGGCCATTTCGGAACCGGAACCGGCCAGTTTCAGCGTCCAAGTGGAATCGCCTGGGACTCGGGCCTTCTATATGTGGTTGACGCGTTCAATAACCGAGTCCAGGTCTTCGAAGCCGAGTCTGGCAAGTTGGTCAACACTCTCCCCAGCGGTAACGACTCGCTGCTCTATCCGTACGATATCGTGAGAAGCCAGGCTGGAGAGCTTTTGATCGTCGAGTACTCGGCTGGCCGTGTGACTGCCCTTAAAACTGACGGCCAGGTCGTTGGCCGATTCGGTAAGCAAGGCCGGCAATTAGGCGAACTGACAACTCCTTGGGGGCTGACGTTTGATGGCCGGCGCATTATTGTCGCCGACACCGGGAATCGCCGTCTGGCGGTTTGGTCGCT
>JAIXVG010000355.1 GCA_027483145.1 Planctomyces sp. | reverse complement strand
GGATGGGTTTTAGCAAACGAGACCGCATCTTGCAGGGCTTCACACAACTCAAAGGCTTGTGGTGTTGCCAGCGGCTTTGCATCGACCTGCATCAGCCGACGTGACAGCTGCAGTAACTCACCAACGGCCAGTCGAATCTCACGCGAGGCGAGTCGCCGGTCTTCAATTCCGCTAGTGGGGTCATCCAACACATACAGCGACCCCTGTGCTACCGTCAACATGTTCGAGATATCGTGAGCCACTGCGGCGGCAAAGACCGAAGCCAGGGTCCGCTGTTCCGCTTCCAGGAGCGCATGCATCTGTTTCGCAATCCGGTCTTGCTGTTTTGCAATTCGCTGAAACAGAAACCAGCTGAATGCGAAAAACACGAAGCCCGTCACAAAGACAAACAGAAGTCCTTTGAGAACCTCGTAGTCTCGCATTTCGATTATCGAAACAACGTGGTTTGCCAATTCGGTGGACGACACAACGATGTATGCGGAGCAGAGTACGACATAGGCCGCACTCACCCAAATTGCTAATTGCAATGGCTGCACCGCATTCGACCGGCCCAACTGCAACTGAGGGACGCTTTTGGCAATCTCTGCTGACATTAACCCTCACCCTGTGGCAGCTCTTGACCAGTAAAGCTTTTGAACAGGCTTGCTAAGTACTCGCCATAGAGTTTACCCACCTCGACGACCTTCCCACCACGCAAACGAGCTTCTTCAGCCAGTGGAGTCTCATCGGGAAGCGCGCTCAAATCGAGCACAGCCATGCCTGGCCTGACAATCGTTGGGTTAATCGGCGTTTTTCGGTGCCCCAAGTCGAAGTTGGGGACCGTCACGACCAGCACATCAAACAGGGTGTCGTACAAGCTGCCCAGCGGAACGAACCGAGCATCGACATGCCGCGCGATGTTTTGGGCCTCTTCGTCTTCTGCCCCGCAGATACTGACGAGGCCATTGCGCTTCTTGATCCCAAGGGCAATCGCATGGGCGAGGCCCCCATTTCCCAGGATCATCACATTCCTGCGGTCGAGCGGCCGATCCTCGGGCGTCGTTCGTCCGAGCGCTTCTTCCAAACTTCGAAGAGCCGTCTTCCAAATCAGGTTGTACGCCTGCCAACCGTCGGGTTGCTTCAAAAACAAATCGGCGAACTGTGCCCCCTTGGCCACCTCGTCCTGTTGATGTGACAGCCCGAGCGACTTGCGGCCCATATGACCAGTGGCAATCATCGCAGGGACTTTCAAGATATCGAGCATCTTGGGAAGGGGTTCGGTCGTCTTGAAATCGAGCGGCAAGCACCGCGTGTTCAAATCGAGTTGATCAAACCCGGCGTTGAGGACACTGGCTGCCACCGATGCTGCTCGACCAATCCCGGCGATTCCAACAAACTTAGTCTTCGGGCCAATCGCTCGCCAACGATAAATCTCGTCTAGCTCGCTGACGGTTGGCTGCCCGGCAAACGCTTCCATCCCTTGCTCGAGCGCTGCATAGATCCAAGGCGAGCCGTACTTCCGCCCCAAGAGCGAGAACGTAATCCCGCTTTTCCCCAAGCCCATTCCCACAACCGGTATCGATCGCTTCTGGCTCACTGCGGCCAGTAACGGCCACGCTGCTTCCAGATACTCGGTTGGCCAGGTGAACTTAATCACGTCTGCCTGCAGCACCCCTGCAGACGTAAAGGCTTCTTCAATATCGGTCAGCGGCCGATCAAGACTGGTGTAACTGATGACTCGTTGAACTTTGCCAAACCGGGGAATCTTCTTGGCGATCTCTTCATCAAGCTCGACATAGGCAGGTCCAGCAATAATCGCTTGCCGCAGTAGCCCCATCCGTTCTTCTTCGGTCCCTTTGAAAGCCCCCCCATCCTGTTGCCGCCGACACGAAAAGAGTAGCGGCTTCTTTGCTCCCTCTGTCAGATCCTTGAAGTCGGGTTCCTTCAGCAGTCGGTCCAAGCAAACTTCGACCAGGTCGCACTGCCGCGACGCGTTCAAAATGTCGACCTTCGCCAATTGCCGCGACTCGGGCGTAACGGAAATGCAAATCATGACGAATTCCAAGAATTACTATAAAAGGTGTCAGGAACCTTTATTCTACATCATTCATCGTTGCGAGTCTCTTGCTTCCATTTGAGAAGCCTTTAAGCCGCTCTCACTTCTAGCTCCACTCCGCCGCCCGCCCATCAGTCAGCAAATCATGCAGGCCGTGGTGTTTATCGCTCAAAAGGTCTGCCGACGCTCATCACTTTCGTCTTTAAGGACACAGGCAGCCAACTTTGCTGGCCCGTCCGCCGCAATCTGCTTATCCCTCTAGAAACAGGAGTGTTTGTGCAACATCGCTTGTTGGCCGGAAGAAAGGCCCGCGATGAGTTTACAGGCTCTCCCGTCGTTTGTCTGCGATTTTCTGTCTGCCGAGCATATTCAGCCCGAGTTTCCGATACCGAACATTGACCCGTTAGGTGGTTCCTTCTTGCGGACCGGCGGACTTTCATGTGGGTCTGCTCGACGGCCAGCACACTTCATTGCCGTTGGCTGTTGGGGTCAGCGGGTGACAAAGCTGTCGAGGGCCATTTCGTCGACGCCGACTGCCTGCTTGAGTGCCAAATAGCGAGCCATGTGCAGCTCGGCCACTTCGGGATTTGATTGAGAACGGCGAACGCTGCGGAGGAGCACGTTTTTCGGAGTGTGTTCGCTGTCGATAAACTCGATGACGTCGGTTTGATAGCCTTGGACTTCGAGCCAGGCCGCCCGCAGTCCATCGGTTACCAGCGAGGCCAGACGCTCGCGAAACAGGCCGTGTGTCAGCAGTGCCCCAAGCTGCTCAGACTTGAGCACTGGATTGAGTTCATGCTGGCAGCAGGGGACGGCCATGATGACATTAGCCTGCCAGCCAACCGCCCCTGCCAAAGCACGATCGGTGGCCGTGTCGCAAGCATGCAACGAAACAGCCAGGTGAACCGGCCCGCTTGGCTTGAAGTTCTCGATGCGCGAGACCTCGAATGATAGCCCCTTCAGTTCAAGCTGCTCGGCCAACTCTTGGCAGTGAGCAATGACATCAACCTTGATATCAAGACCGGTCATGCGAACTTCACGGCCCATGATGCGGGTAAACAAATAGTGAAGTGCAAAGGTCAGATAGCTTTTGCCGCAGCCGAAGTCGACTACATGGACTGGTCCTTCGGTTGGCAGCACATGGGCAATTTCCTGAACAAACTCAAGGTAACGGTTGATTTGCCGAAACTTGTGATACATCGAAGGCCGGACGACTCCCGCAGCGTTCATGACGCCGATGGCTTCCAGGAACGGGCAAGGTGTTCCTTCGGGAATCAGATAGTTCTTGGTGCGGTTATGCTCAGTCACTGCCGCGGCAAGAGATGGGGGCTTGCGCTTCGAATCGATGCGGCTCGCTTCGGGATTGCGGAGGGAGTAATGGGCACGGGCCGTGATATCGGCCTTGGTGGTAAACAAGTGAGCGTTCAGGAACTTGTGTGGAAATGCAACCGTTAAGGCTTCCAGAAGTTGTGTGGCAGAGTAGTTCGTGTGCTTGACCTGCGAGCCAACTTGGCTGGACCACTGATACTTGATTCGGCCCGAAACTTCGATGGGCCGAATGGTCGCCTTGGAGGCATGGAAATCATCCGGTGCTTGCGGCTTGCTGAGGACGAGTCGAATGAGCTCGCTGCCAACGATTGCTGCCCGCAGTTCTTCTTGGAAGTTGAGTTTTGCCATACCGGCAATGATAGCGGATGTGAATGAGGTTCGCAGCCAGCAAGGCTGGTTTTGGTAAACGGGGCTGCGCTTTTGTCAAGACGCGAGGCTCGTGTCGGCTCGTCTTCAGCCAATCGATAGGCCTCGCCGAGACTGTTTGGTGAACAATCGGCTGCAAAAACAAGAGAACTAGCTGCCCGGCGGTGAAGGGGCTTTGTAAGGTTCGAACTTGGGCAAATGGGGCCAGCCGATCCATTCGTGAAACTTGCGAGTCTCTTCCAGTAGATCTTTGGAGACTTGAACCTGTGGTAAGTCGGATCGATTGCTGAGGGGACTATTGGGGGAGAACCGATAGTCTCCGGCTGCCGGGTTGCGAAACTGAGGGTTCATGAACTTGGCGTCACGATCGCTTCGATCCTTGGTCCACTCGGCGAGGGTTAGCTCAAGCGGGGTGTAGTTGATGTTCGCATAGCCAAATAGCTTGCTGTCGGCGTTTGGATGAAAGAACGTATTTCCTGCACCCGCGATCTTCAACGACTTCCAACCCGGCTCTTTTCGGTCCCCGACGTTTGCTTCGCGGACCAGCTTCTTCGTGTTTGGACCACCAGAGATGACGCAGTTGCGAACAGTGACAACATCGGGAATCACCTTCTTGACGGCCTGAGGTCCATCCTGACGTTCGTACCATTGAACTCCCAGGACCTCGGGGGCCGTATCGGTGATCAGAATCGATGACTCAAGGGTGATTTGGCCGCCATTACAACTGAAGGCGATTGATGGATTGATGTCGCCGTTGGCCCGTGGCTCGCGATAGCCTTCAGCCGCCAGAACCTTGCTGGCCACGAATGGACCAACCGACAGTTCGTAGATCATCGAACGGCGGTTATAGAGGCACGTGGCCCCGCTGACGGTGATATCACCGCAAAAAATATCCCACCACATTCCATGATCGCAGTTACCAATCGACGTGTGATCTTCGACTAAATGTCCATTGGTTTCAGCCATCTTGAAGCCGGCATAGCACCAGTCCTCGGTCCCACCCAAAAACTCGCGCCAGCAATTCCAATTGGTCGAAACTCGTTGAAACAACACGTTCTGAACATGCCCGCCAGCGATGCCCGAAAAGCCGTTGAAGTTGCATTGAGTGTCGCGAATCGTCCACCGCCAGCCCTGAACATCAAGACCAGTCCCCGAATTCCAAACGAACTGACACCGATCGATTAAGATGTCGCCGCAGCGGGATTCATCAGGAGAGCCTACAAACACCGGAACATCATGCCCCCAGTCCTGCTCACCATTAGCGCAATGCTGAAACGTAATACCCCGCAGGACAAGGTTTGATTTCCCTCGGATATCCAACAATCGATTGCGGGTAGCCGCTTCAATGCCTCGCGGCTTTTGACTCTTGGCCAGCCTCAGGTAAAGGCGATTGCCCCCATCGCGATTGTCGGTCGAACCAAATTCACCCTCTGAAAGAGTCAGCCGAGGGTCTTTACTTCCCAGATAGGTCCACTTCACCCCGGTGGTTGACCATGGGCCCAGCCCTTCTGCCAACCAGTCTTCAATGGAGACCGGCTTGAGCGGCCGACCATCCTGAAAGAGCATTTCCCGCCGAGGTCCAACCCCATAGGCCACACCCCAAGGCATGCAATACATGCCAAAGTCTTTATCCCAGGGATGCGACCAAAGTCCCTCCCCTTCGCTGGTCCAGCCCGCTTCAGGAAGTTCATCGCTCCCCGACCAAACCACTCGGGCCTTGGGAGCCGCCTCAATGACCAGCAACGTCGATCGGGCAGTTTGCTCGAAACGAATGGCCGCTGCGGTCTCGCGATAAACGCCCGCATGCACAACAACCCGAGTTGGCTCCCCGGCTTCAAGCTTGGGCAGGGCGAGTTCCAGACCTTTGGTAATCGTGCGGACCGATTCGGGCTGTTGACCCGATTGATCAACAACAATTGTCCGCTTCACACTCGATTCATCAACGACTGCCCCTGTGACGGCAGCGAGGGCAACTTGGCAGGGGCCAAGTAACAACAGTACAAGCCCCAATTGCCACTTCGCAGACACAATCAATTGGTGCATTCGTATGCTTTCAAAGGCGATTCATCTCGTGTGGAAAGTGCCTAAAACAGCTCATTTCCAACACGCCGCCGATTCATGTCGGCCAAGCCACGCAAGCTTCAAGTGACCGTTTAGGCCAATAGCTCAACCAGTTGCTCTTTACCAACCCGCGCACAGAAGTCACCAAACGCCTCGCCTGCTTTTCTGGCCGACTTGTAATGGGTCAGCACTGGCACAAGGGCAGGGACTAAGTCTTCGCGAACGACCAGGTCCTTCAAAATGAAGCCTAGACGTGTCCCTTCAGCGTTTCCGCCGACGAAGATCGTGTATTTACCGAGGGTTTTTCCCACGAACCCGATGTCGGGTGTGTAAGGGCGGGCACAGCCGTTGGGGCAGCCGGTCATATGGACTGAAATCCGGTCTGCCAATAGTCCCAGCTTCGCCAGTTCCTGCTCCAGTTCGTCGATCACGCCAGGAAGCGCCCGCTCCGATTCGGTGACAGCCAGGCCGCACGTCGGAAAGGCAGGGCAGGCGATCGAATATCTGCGAATAAGTGTCAGGTCTTCTGCCTGCTTGATTCCGTGCTCTTTTAAAATGGCATTCACCCGCTGCTTCTGCTCCGGAAGGACGTCACACAAAATGACCGATTGAAGAGCTGTCAGGCGGGTCTCGTGCGGGAATTCAGTCAGCAGCTTTCGAAGGCCGGTCTTCAAACGGACGTCACCCACATCTTGAATACGGCCGCACTCGATGTTGATTCCCAAAAACCACTTGCCGTCCCCCTGTTCATGCCAGCCGATATGGTCATCGACGCCGGTCACTGCCACCGGTTTTGGATCTGGTAGCGGAGCACCAAAGTACTCTTCAACTTTGGCCTTGAATGCCGGAACGCCCCAGTTATGAATCAGATATTTCAGGCGGGCAATTTTGCGATCGGCCCGGTTACCAAAATCGCGCTGCACTTTGACAATCGCTTCGCCAACTGCCAAAACCTGGTCGGGTGTGACATAGCAGATTTCTTTCGCGATGGCGGGAAAGGTTTTATCGGCACTGGGGGTGGTCCCCATGCCGCCACCCGCCAACACGTTGTAGCCGACGATCTTGTTGTTTTCGACAATCGCCAGAAAGCCCATGTCCTGTGTGTAGATATCGATGCAATTGTCTTCGGGCAGGGCTATGCCTGTTTTAAACTTGCGCGGCAGATAAACCGTTCCGTAGATCGGCTCTTCGACCGGTGTGAACTCGGCGACGTTGGTCTTGTTCCCTTCGTCGTCGGTCAACCAAATCTCGTGATAGGCCGTGGTACGAGGCTTTAAGTGCTCGGCGATCGCATCAGCCATCCGCTGCATCTCGTCACGAACAGGATTGTTATGAATCGGTGCCGGGCAACTCATCACGTTGCGCTCAACATCACCACATGCGGCCAGAGTGGTCAGGAGCATGTCATTGATGCCACGGATTGATGCCTTCAAGTTCGTCTTCAGCACCCCGTGCAACTGAAAGGCCTGCCGCGTGGTCACCCGCAACGTACCATTGGCGTACTGCTCACACAGACCGAGGTGCGCCAGAAACTGCTTGGCAGAAACGCGGCCGCCGGGGATACGAGTTCGCACCATAAACGTATGAACGCGTGGCTTTGGGGTTCCGTCGGGATTTTTCGCCTTTCGCTGATCGCGATCATCCTGCTGATAAATGCCATGCATTTTGAGCAGCGTTTCGGCGTCGCCACCAAACTCTCCTTTGTCGCTGCTCAATTCTTCTGCGATTGAACCACGCAGCTGCCGACTTCCTTCTTTCAGGACTTCAACCTTGCTGCGTTTTGGCTCCTCGGCCGTTTTCGGAATGGTTTCGGACATACGATTTAGACCTTCCAACTTCTGCATGGAAACGCGAAACGCGTTTGTTTTTTTTGCGGGGGCCACTGATTGGGACAGAGTTCAATTCAGACAACAACCAAGCTTTGTCCGTTCGCCTTGGATTTTAGTCAATCGGGGATGTTTTGTGGTGCATGGGATTGGGCAGTTCCCAAGGGCGGGAACGCATGCCTCGATTGGCCACGACGGATTTTTTTGGACTGGGTTACAAAGCGATCTTGTTGTGCAATCAATCGTCAACAAAACCACTCTTGAGGCCAAGCGGTGTCGGGTAAGAAGTTCACTCCCAAACTGCCGCCGATAGTAACACCAGGAATGGGTTGGCGTTACAGCGAGCCAACGAGTTGGCAGTCCGCAGCGCGGTTATCAACCAACAAATGTGTTGCATCATCAATTTATAAAACAAGTTATGGAGATTCCTCGGCAGTCGTAACTCCAGGGCAACGAACTAATCCAATACATGTTTTGACAACAGTTGTTCTAACATGTATTGTTCCGATTCGGCGACTGCACGGCTTCAACCGTCTTGATCAAACGTTATTGGCGACCTGGGAGAATAAAGACCGCTGCCTTTGGCACTCCCAAAGCCGCCGTGCAACCGTTTCGGCAAGGACTACTGTGATGAGCATTCAGCCACAACACTGGTGGGCTTATGCCGTGTTGTTAATTGCAGGAATTGCGATTGGATTCGGGATCTGGCTCGTCGGAAAAGATCTTCCTCTACCAGCCGGCTCGACCTCTGCTAACAGAGGGGCTGTCGTGGCGAAGGCTGGCGGGCACAGCAGCGTTCCGGTCACCCGGTATCTGCTGACGACACTCGCTATGGTGCTCATCACCGGTGCCCTGCTGCACCTTCTTTTCCGCCCGCTGTCACTACCCCCTGTCATTAGCGAAATCCTGGCTGGAATCGTGTTAGGACCATCGCTACTGGGATGGATTTGGCCTGAAGCGGCGGCCTGGATTATTCCGGCCAAAAGTGTGGACCCACACGCGCTGGTAGCAACAACTATCAAGGGGATCGCCCAACTAGGCGTTGTCCTTTACATGTTTCTCGTTGGCCTAACGCTCAATACCGAGATTCTAAGGAAGAGGTCGGCAGCCGCAACAGCCGTATCGCATGCCAGCATTGTCTTGCCGCTGGTTCTGGGGATGTTGATCTCGCTGCCCCTTTACCCCCGTTTCGCCCCGGCCGACGTTTCTTTTCTAGCGTTCTCCCTATTCATGGGCGCGGCAATGTCGATCACGGCATTTCCTGTCCTGGCTAGAATCCTTTCCGACTTGCAACTTGACCAGACCCCTTTGGGAAGTATTGCCATTACCTGCGCCGCGGTTGATGACGTCACGGCGTGGTGCCTGATCGCCTGTGTCATTGGAGTGGCCCAGGCACAATCTCAATACGCACTGCAAGTGCTTGGTGGCAGTGTGCTGTTTGTCACGTTTGTGCTTTTGGTAGCACGGCCAGTCATGCTGCGCTGCCTGAACTGGTCGACCGATTTACAACATCCTGGATTGGAACGACAAATAATGATTGGGGTTCTGGCCGTCGTTCTGCTGGCTGCCACTGCTACCGAAACCATCGGTATCCATTCGTTGTTTGGAGCGTTTCTGGTGGGGGCCGCGCTACCGGCCAATCATTCAATATCAAGAAAGCTGACAGAGCGTCTGACCGATGCTACCACGCTGCTGTTGTTGCCTGCCTTCTTTGCGTATACCGGCATGCGTACCGAACTGAACTTGCTGATTGGCTGGGAGAATTGGTTCTGGTGCGGAGCAATCCTGCTGACAGCCATTGTTGGAAAATTTGGCGGCACTTATGTGGCAGCACGGTACGTTGGGCTTTCCCATTCGGATGCATTGGCGTTGGGTACCCTCATGAATACCCGTGGCTTGATGGAACTAGTGGTGATGAACATCGGTCTCGATCTGGGGATCGTGTCGCCGGTGATGTTCGCGATGATGGTGGTGATGGCCCTGGTCACAACAGCGATGACCGTTCCCATTTTGAATTGTCTGCCACTGCTTGTGGAAACACGACGCAACCAGCAGCCGCAACCAGCAGTGTAGAAGCCGGGCGGAATCTGGGTGCGCATGCTTCATGCACCCCCTTATCAATAGTCCGACCAACGCATTCGAGTCAGTTCCACTCGATCCTTACTGGCTCCCCTCTGGCAAGAGCCATCCCCGCTGGAAACCAATTCCCAAGTCGCGCAGGTCGCGGAACGCGGCAACGCGCGGCGGCTGACGGGTGGCGTCGATAATCGCTTCAACGCGGGCAACTGGGCCGCCACCATCAGCTAGACCCAGGACCTGCACGCGAAAGACATCGCCCCCGGCAGTGATAAACTTGTCCAACGAACGCATCGTCGGTAGGTCTACATGTCCGTCAATCAGTAACCAGCCAGTGGTTTGATACTTGGCTTCATTGCCACTGCGATAGCTTCCGGTCGAGTCAATCGGCTGAGCCGTCATGATGATTTCGGCAACCCCTTGTGTCATCCCCGGCAGTCCCACTAACAGCTCCTGGCGCGCCTGCTGAATATTGATTCTTCCGGGTACCGATGGCTCATCCGACAGGCCCAGAGTATCGACCAGCGTTGGCAACAGCCGTTCGAGTTCAGAGGGGTCATTCTTCCACGGGCTATTCAAGATGGCAGGATTGCCGCCATTGCGAATCATCGTTGTCTGCGAATCAATCAGGTCGTAAATCGAGTTGATGCGAAACGCCGCCCCTTTCGATAGATCCATCCCATTCCGTGTGACGGTTCCCCCCGGACCTAATCCCGTCCCACCCAAGGCCGCCCCTGCTCCTAACCCGCCGTTGCCTCCACTTGTGGAGGAGCCGGAATTGTTTCCGCCCCCCCCACTTCGGCCACCTCCTCCACTTCCAGCTTGGCCCGCACTGCGCGATGGCGTTCCTCCGGTTGCACTGCTGGCTGCAGCCAACAGGTCTTGGGTTGGGCCGCTCATTCGAAAGGCTGTGACAAATGTAGCGACATCCTGACCAAACTCGTCTTCCAGTTGATCGTAAAGGTCGGTCAGAAATCCGGTATTCAGGTTAATCTTGTCACTGCCGTCCGCCCGCAGGTTCCGTTCGAACGCGTGGGCCGAGAAGTAGGCTGTCCAGCCAAAGTTCAAAATGCCATCGGCGTTATCCAATGGCCACGATGCATCGGCGTCGTTCTCGTTGGGATCGAGCACCCCGTTGCGATTAGTATCTTCACCGTAAAGGAGTTCGGGGGTCACTCCTTTGACCGACAGCAGTTCATCAAGCGTGCCAAGTGGTCCATTCTTGGCCCGATATGGTGGCGTCAGTGTCCCGTAGTAGTCCGACTCGGCCCCTCCCGGCAAGGGAACATCATCTTCATCAATCCAGTCTCGAATAGCCGCAATCAACGGATCAGTCATCCCTGGGATGGGCAACAGCCATTCGCTCAGCTCATCATCGTCCAATTCAATCTCTTTCAGCGTGTTGAGATTGAGGCGAGCCGATTCATCCATCAGACCATACCGCACCCCTCGAGCGAACAGGTCATGTTCAACCGGGGCCACCATGGTAAACCGAAAGGCCGACCGTGGGCGAGCGGGGTCTCCTGTGACTAGTTGGCCTCGAAATCGAGTCGGCTGATTGAGCAGCTCAGCCGAGTCACCCGCCTTCCTGGTCGCCAACTGAGCCGCAACCCACTCGACGCCACTATCGGCTGCTAACCGGCTTTGGACATCCGCTTGAGCCTGGGCCACCAGCTCTAGCTCGGAGATTGTCCATCGCGAATAACTATATCCCGCGACCGCCAAAAACATGACGACCACCAACACGATTAGGAGCACTGCCCCCCGGCGCGAACTCGGGTTTTCCATGATGCACTTAAGCCGTTTCTGCCGGATGATCGCGTAGCTTGTTTTTCCACCCTAGAACCAATCGGTAAGCCGGTTGAATTCTAACTGAAGATGCCTGAAAGTTGGTTCGTTTAGTTTCCTGATGTTGGAAATAGTGCCTATGAGGCCCTCTGGTCGACAAAAATAACCCCAAGGCGACGGTCAGAAGCAAAACACGATTTGACTGGGCCGACTTGGGAACTGCATGTATCTGAGAACATCGCTTCAACACTTCGACAAGAGGTCAACCATTGGCAAAACCCGTTCTACTGTCTCAAAACTCGTATTCGCTAGACGCGAATACTAAGAACGGTTCTAGCGCTCTCGATGGCGCCGAATCCACAAGAGTTCCGTTCCTTTAGAACGTTTTGTTAACTCGCATGTATAGCGAAGTGCGCGACAGGGAGTAACGCGTGCCGAATGCTCAAGCACTCGGTGCAGGATTTCTTGGGAAGTTAAAGCTGGTTACCCGTTATCCCCTTTTCCCTCGCCGGAGGTTCTTCAATCTTGAATTCCTTCAGGACCAATTCTGCATCAACAATATTGTCGCCACTCAATGTCAAACGACAGGTTCCACCCGCCAGATAGAATGGAACGTCAGAATGGCGCCAGAACGTCCACTCAGCTTTTGGAAACGATGTCGATTCATTGCTGATCGAATGGCCAGAGCAAACAACACAGTCGAAGCGCTTACCACCAACTTCAATCTCTTTCGTTCCCGATTGTTGGATCCATTCTGCATCGGCCCCTTGAAGCAAGAACTTCAGTAATGGGATTTCTGCAAAGCCAGAGTGAGTTTCAATCGGTCCTTCATCAGCAACAACGGTTAACTTTACCTCTTCATTGAGATTCAACTTCGCATCGACTAAATTCCGGAATGGTTGTTCCCAGGAGTATTTAGCCAGCTTCAGCGGCCCGCTAGAGTCGACGACTTTCAGTTCAATTGGCTGTAAGCAGGGGCCGTTTTCACTCAGATATCTCCTTTCGCAACGAACCTGAAGTTGATGAGTGGTCGTTTCGCCATTGACCACCAATCGAACTTGATAGATTGCCGTAACGGGATCAGGTGGCAGAACCTCTAGCAACTGACTGGGAGTTGAATTCCAAACAAGTCGCTTCTTGTTCTTCAATACTTTTAGGCCTTCCCTCGCTTCTTGGGCTTTCGATTCGTCCGCCGCCTTGATTGCAACTTCTTGCACCTTGATCGCTTCGTCAAACTTTCCCAGCCCAGCTAAAGCAGCAGATTTGGCTAAGAGGGCTGTGTATTGCCCGCTCCACTTGTAACCAGAGAGAGGTTCAGCAAGTCTCAGTGCCTCGTCAAAATCGCATAGCTCAATTTCGGGAGCCATCGCCAGATACCAGGCAAGTTCGGCGTGCGAGATACTCGTTTGCAGTGCCATGGCGGCAGATTTGCGAGCATCCTCCAACCCACCCCGGTAATCGTGTAAATCCATCCGAGCGGATGCCCGCCAGCGATAACAATCGGGCTGCTCGGGAACTAGTTCGATAAGTCGCGAGTACCACCCTAATGCTTCGCGCGGGCGACTGGAGTCCCTGAACATACTAGCCAGCAAATTTGTAGCAAATGGCCAGTCGGGATAGTCAGCAACTACCTGACGAGACCTGGAAATGGCCTTCCAACTCCCCTGCGTGCTATTCCAGAGCACTCTCGCTTCACTCAAGGCTTGAATTCGTTCAACATTCTCAACCCCGGAACTTACCGGCAATCGCTTTGGAAGTTCGACACCCAGCCGCCGAAGTGCAACGGCTGCAAGATCCCGATTAATCGAGTTGTATTGTGGAGAGGACGCAGCGCGGATCAGCCATTTTTTCGCCCTCTCGGTTTCCTTCAGAATCAAAAGAAACTGGCCAGCGAAGTAGGCAGCTTCGAGTGCCGTGTCTTCGTTCAGATTAACGGTCGCGTAGTAATCCAACTCAATATCGCTGGGGATCCGAGATTTGTCGGCGAGCGCCCGTAGCACAGCTTGCGCAAGATACCACTGAAAGCCAATTGCGCGCTCTCCGTCATCAAGGCTTTTAAGCCACTTGTCTCGCTCTTCCGGCTTACCGAGAGCGTCAGCATAAATCGCTGCCCTTAGGCAAGGGTTGGGCTTTATCTTGTCAGCAGCCAGGTTCTCAAGCGTTAAATCGTAGGCTCGCTGAAAATCGTTCTCCATTTCCGCCTGCAATGTTTGCAGGAATCTCCTTTCCGCTTTCTGGTTCTCCTGCGTTGGAGCTGGCAACTTGCCAAGTAACTGTTCGGCTGCTCGAAGGTCTCCTCTTCCTGTCCGGCAGCACCATCGGTACCAGTCATCGGCTGACGAATCATATCTTGTGCTCAGAGCACGGATGATTTCTTCCGACTCTTCAAAACGGCGTAAGCCTTCCAGGCACTCAGACGCGACCATCAATCCATTTCCAGAGTAGCTCTGGGCTGCACTCATGGCAAAAGGCAGGGCCTTTTTGAACTCTAACTTGTCCATGTAATCGTAGGCGATCTTTTGTGCAGCACTGGAGGTCTCCAGTCCAACTGAGTCGAGTTGCATGCAAGCCACGAGAACTTGACGCCGCCTTTCTGGTTCGCCGAGCAACTTGTACAGGTCTGCCAACCAAAAGTGAGCTTCGGAGTTGGGACGGAGGTGGTTCTCTCGCTCCAAGCATCGAACCGCATCGCGATAGCGCTCTAGAAACCAATACTGACGGGCAAGTTCGTGAAGAACTTCGGGCTGGTCTTGATATTGGATTTCAAAATCGCCGAGCCTTTTCTCAATCGTTTTCCACTCAACTCCAATCCGCGTGACAACTCCTTGTGGATGATCTGGCGCAAGCTTCGCAAAAACCCGCGCCCGCCAAGGCAAGTTCGGACGGTCATACTCCTCTAGTTCCGGCATTACTAGATCGGGCAATATCTCGTCGCGTTGCGCAATCGCCTTTTCTGCCTGGCCCCACATGGAGTAATCCACTTGCGACAAGTTAAGAAGCCCAATCCCGCCAGTCCCCAGTTCCACGGTAGCCAGTTGGCCTGTCAAGGAGCGAATCGCGTCCGAGACTGTTTCATCGACTGGTTGACGAAGCGCATCGAGTGATTTCAACAAACGATGATCCTTTAAAAGGGCTTTCCATCTCGCGATCGAGTCTCCTGTATCAACGCTCCACACCAGTCGCTCGTGAACCAATTCGGAAAGTGCCTGGGTAAAGTACAAGTCAATAATGATCGTCGCCGCAGCCTGACTGTTCGGGGCGCCATTGGCCGCCATCAACTCCGTTGTCTCTAACGCAGCAGTAACTCCTCGTTGCCATGTATCGTCTTGAGGTTCCCGTGACTCAATTTCAATATGGTTGACGAGAAGACGGTTTAATCGCATGTCACCATTGAACAACTGATCGATCGAAAATGAGGAACTCATGTCCGCTTGCTTGCTCAAGGACTGGGGCAAGTGCTTGGAATTCTTTACATACGCCCGCAGGATGGCATCCATGCACGGCTTCCCTTTCTCTAAGACAACATGTCCTGTTCCCACATTGCGCAAACGAATGAGAGTGTGGATTGCACGGAGGCATCGAGGAAACTTGCTCAAAACTGCTTCTGCTACCGCAGAGCGCTGAACTTTGGTCCCGTAAGAGTCTGCGGCAATCAGCCTGAGCAGTGCATCATGAATTGTGGCATCCGTGAAGTTGTCGGCCAATAGCTCCCGCTCGCAGCGGCACAACACCGGAATCAAGTTGGCCCAGCTCGGCACCGGGGATTGCACTTCTGCTTGGAGTCCAGTTTCATAGTCACGAGTAGCGGCTGCCAGCAGTCCCAAGTGGGCGCGGACGAATGAACGGGTGTACCAAGTTTCCGCCCTTTGAGGCCAACGAGTGACTGCGCTTTCTGCCGCCAACAATCCCCTCGCCCAAAAAACTTTAGATTGAGGCCCAACGCTGCAGGCGGTACTGGTTCCCAGCTCGGCATAAGCCCGCGCCAAGGCACACCTCAGTGTTGGCGAATCTCCAAGCGATTGAAGCTGTTCATGCAAGTCTTGAATTGCGAGCAGTCCCGAAAGTGGGTCTCCCTCATCGAGCAACAAACGCGTTCTTTCGCTGAGGGGGCTTTCCCCGTCTGGCAATACGCGTGAAGTCGACCGGCGCCAACCAATACCCTCTAGAGCGATCGCCAATTCTTTTTTGCTGCAAGCGAAGATTTCTGCAGTCGCCGTCGCAATTCTTTCGCCGACCGGGGCGGTCACTATCTGCTCGAAAATCACGTCGGTCGAAATCGGGGTCAGTCGATTGACGGCAAACCGAAGCTTGTCACCATCAGTGTCGTTCTGTAACGCCACCATGAATGGCCAATTACTTCCACTCTCAATAAATGATGCCTTCTCTCCCAACACCGTATCGCGAAACGGCAATCCGAAATCTTCGTATGCCGCTAGCAGAAATGCCTGCCGGGCCAACTCCCTCAGCAGAATCGGGCTGGTGCCCGCAGGCGGCTCAGCGATAACGACGTTCCCCTCCACCGTTGCAACCGTTCGGATGACTGGAAAAGGCTCACTCAACTCGGCGCGGGTGCTGACAGCCTGAATTCGCTTCACGCCATCATCCAGACCAGCGTCTACTCGAATCAGATAGCTCCCGAGAACGCTAGGCCATTCCAGTCCAATTGTCTTGATGAGTCGGCCTGCCGATTCCGACCGCCTGCACAAGCCAGCAGTTTGCCCGGCTATTTCGCTGCTGCTCATGACCTCCTTTTTCTGACGGTGTCTGTCAGCCGAAGTTTCAAGGCGTTGCAGCGTTCTAGAGAATCCCCAATAGGCAGTTCCTTCATACGCTGCAAAAAGGACGACGGTTACCACCAATGACCATGTTGCCCGCCCCAACCACGAGCGACTTCGCAGGGTTTTGGGAGCGGTTGGTGAATCAGAAGAAGGCATCGCTACTCTCGCGTTAGAGCCATCAAACCATACGAGTAGTACACCGACCCGCTGGCCGTCTCTGGCCATCAATAAAGGTGCAGAATAGTGGCCAAACAAGTCGCCTGAACTGCTAGGCACAAGCAAATTGGCCGTCTAGCTTGCGCTCTTTCGTCAATGCAGATAAACCCCCAAGAGCCAGGCTTTCCGTGCTTCGACTTGCCGCAGCTACTCGCAGAAGGACCGTACTAGCCAGCCCCCCGGGCTATATCGGTAAGGCCGCCCTAATCTGCCACTGCCAAACAAACGCGTGGATGATGGATTGCAGGCAACTTGTCAAAGTCCCGATTCGCTGCAGCCAATTGCCCCGCCGTCGTCCGGTGAGTCATAATAATAAGCGGAACGACTGGCACATTGGCAGCTGCCGAATCGACCTCTGGTGTCTCGGGTTGAATCACCGATGCCAGGCTGATCCCGTGCTTCCCCAAAATGCCCGTAATGTCGGCCATAACGCGTGGCTTATCTTCAACCTTCAGCCGCAGGAAATAGCGGCTCGTATAATCGTCCAATCCCAGGTTGGTAAAAGCAGGCTTCTCACGCCATAGATCAAGCCGCGAGAAGGTCAACTGGGCACGCCCAACAGCGATATCAATAATGTCAGCCGTTACGGCCGAAGCGGTCGGCAACTGCCCCGCTCCCCGTCCCGAATACCACACCGGCCCAACCATATCCCCTTCCAGCAAAATGGCATTAAACGGACCGGGAATTTGCGACAGCGGCCGGTCCTTCTTAACAAGCGTTGGTCGCACACTCAGTTCGATATGTTTCCCCGTCAGCTTGGCAGAAGCGAGCAGCTTAATCGTGTAGCCCAACTCTTCGGCACAGCGAATATCAGTCTGGTCGACCGCATCAATTCCCACGACAGGAAAGTCTGCCACAGCCAGCTTCGTTCCAAATGCCAGTTGCACCAGAATACTCAGTTTCTGGGCAGCGTCGGTCCCGTTCACATCCAGCGACGGATCGGCTTCGGCATAGCCCAGGTCCTGAGCCTGCTTAAGGGCAGCCGCGTATGACCTGCCATAAAGCTGCATCTCAGTCAAAATGTAATTGCTTGTCCCATTGAGAATCGCTTGAATTCCAATGATCTGGTTAGCCGCCATCGACTGACCCACAGCCGCGATGATTGGGATACCCCCCGCTACGGCCGCTTCGAACGCAATCGTGCGGCCCAGTTCGCGAGCTGTGCCAAACAGCTCGTGACCATATTCGCACAACAAAGCCTTGTTAGCCGTCACGACGTCCTTGCCTGCCTTAAGCAAAGCCAGTACGGTCTCTTTGGCGGGGTGAAGTCCCCCAATTGTTTCGACGGCAACGGTGACAGTGGGGTCATTCAGTACCCGACTGAGATCACTACTGAGAACCCCAGGGGGCAGCACAATATCCCGCGACTTCGTCTCGTCCTTGACGATCGCGTGCTTCACCACGACCGGCCGACCAGCCCGGTGGGCAATCCGGTCGGCCTGTTCAATCAAAATCTTGGCAACTCCCGTCCCAACGTTCCCCATGCCGACAATGGCGATTTGCAGCGGGCTTTGTGGGATACCATCAGTCGCAGGCATACTGTACAACTCTCTGAACAGCAGTGGTTAACTGCTGCTTGGCGGAACGGTTTATTAAGCAGTGGGGATCGAATTCCCCGCAACGCGAACGAATGGTAACGTGGCAGGAAAGTCCTCTGCAATCGCGACTCGATCAGGAAAGGGATTATCAATTATGGATAATTGATGAAGGGACTGTGATGACGGTGAATTTGTCCCATAGCGAGGCAATTCCGGCAATGATTCAGTCCTTTGTCATCAGCCCGCCATCCATTTTAGATAGTCAGTTTATACTTCATTATGAACCAATCGCCAGTTGCTCACCCTGCTAACCGAGCAATCGCTCAGCAAACGTCAGGACCCTGTTCGTGCTCCGGACCATGTGCCTTGGCAAATCGTCCTGCGTGTCGCATCGGAGCCGTTTCGTATCTCAATTCAAAGCCCCTTGTCGCTTACTTACCGCAACAACTCACCGACGAAACTCTGTCGCTTGACTACCCCAGCCTGCTGGCAGAGAAACTGATCAATCAGCAACTCGATGTCGCCCTCGTTCCCTCCATCGAATGGCTGCGGCACCCGGAAATGGAACTGGTTTCCAATGCCTGTGTTGCCACGCATGGACCGGTTCTGAGCGTGAAGGTTTACTTTCGTGTCCCCCCTGCCAGTGTAAAAACGCTCGCCCTTGATGCAGGCTCTCGAACAAGCGCCTGTCTCGCCCAGATTCTGCTGGCAGAAAAGTTTGGAGTCTTTCCGTCGACTGTCCCCCTTCCGCTGGAACAAGGCTTAACTGAAACCACGGCCGACGCAGTGCTCCTGATCGGCGACCGGGCCATGACCACCCCTGCGGAAGCATTTGTCGAGACATGGGACCTTGGCGATCAGTGGGTCAAGTCGACCGGCTTACCATTCGTCTTTGCCGTCTGGCTGGCGAGGCCAGGTTGCTCCAATGAGCGGCTGGCGGCTCGACTTTCCGCCGCACGCGATGCGGGTGTCAAAAGCATCCCAGAAATCGCCGTGGCAGAAAGCGACCATCTCAATCTTAGGCCAACCGAAATCGTGTCGTACTTGCACGACCATCTCTTTTTCACGCTGGAAGAAGCCGAACGTGCCGGGCTGGCCAAATACTTTGAGCTAGCCCGCAAATGGGGCTTCGCATCGTCTTCCACAATACAACCCCACCCAATCAGCACCACCTCAATCCAGATGTCCCCCATTAGAACAATCACCTCCAGCGGAAATGCAATAGGCGACGTGGAACTACTATCGTCGTTGTTAACGACGGCTCACTAGCTCCACTGCATCGGCTCAAGTACACACCGCGGCACAGCCTTTTAACGTTCATCAGCGATCTCAAGTGGATCAGCCGCATCACCAGGAAACTCCATGATCACCACCGAAGCCCCTCATCATCTGGCTGCTGGCATGAAAGCCTCCATACTCCCGCTGCAAGCGATTCTTGATAAAGCCGTCGCGGGGGAGCGAATCTCTCCCAACGAAGGGCTTGCGTTACTCGAGTCTCATGACCTCACCGCAATCGGGGCTGCCGCGAACGAAGTGACCAAGCGGCTCCATCCCGAACCATACCGAACGTACAATATCGATCGAAACATCAACTACACGAATGCCTGCACTGCCGTTTGCGACTTTTGCGCCTTCTATCGTCCCCCCAAGCATGACGAGGTCTACGTCCTCACCCGCGAAGAACTCTATTCGAAAATCGAGGAGACAATCGCTTTAGGGGGAGACCAAATCCTGATGCAAGGAGGCCTGCACCCCAAGCTATCACTCGAATGGTACGAAGAGTTATTACGCGATCTCAGGCAGCGCTACCCGACAGTCAATATCCACGGCTTCAGCCCCCCTGAGATTCATCACTTTACCAAATTGTTTAAGCTTCCTCTGAGGACTGTGCTCGAGCGCCTCAAAGCAGCTGGCCTGGGAAGTTTGCCCGGTGGCGGGGGAGAAATCCTCGTCGATCGCGTTCGGAAGGAAATCACTCGAGGCAAAGTCTTGACCGATGACTGGCTCAACGTCCATCGGGTCTGGCACGAACTGGGTGGCAAGTCGACCGCCACGATGATGTTTGGCCACATCGAAACTCTGGCAGAGCGAATCGAGCATATGGAACGAGTCCGCCAACTTCAGGATGAAACCGGCGGCCTGACCGCTTTCATCAGTTGGACTTTCCAGCCCGACAACACCACCATGGCTCACATCCCCCCTGCTGGAGCGTTCGAATACCTCAAAACCCAAGCCATCTCGCGGCTCTACCTCGATAATGTCCCCAACATCCAAAGCTCGTGGGTCACGCAGGGCGAGAAAATCGGCGGCCTCGCTCTCCTGTTCGGAGCCAACGATATGGGGAGCCTGATGATCGAAGAGAACGTCGTCGCCGAAGCAGGAACGGTGTATCACCTGACACTCGAAACCATTAAAAGGCTCATCATCGACGCAGGCTACACCCCCCGGCAGCGGAACGTTTTCTACCAATTGATAGACAGGGTACCGGCGGCGATTCGCCAAGAAACGCAGGTGGCGGCCCAACTTCGTGTGTTGAATTAAAGCCCTATTAGCATTCCGTGCGCGCAACCTGTGGGTTAGCGCGCCATGAGCCTGCGAAGGGCCTAGATTCATCTGCCCCAGGGAAATCCAACGTGGTAACACTCTACTGGAGTGTGTGTGCCTTTCCAAGGCTGCTCAGTTGAGGTTGGGATACGACTCATGAACGCTGATCACGCGATGCCCCGCTAGTGGATTCGCCGCCTCGATTGGTCTAAAGACAGACCAATCGGAAACACCCATGAGTTCAGTATCGTCGCTCCAAGCACTACGACAAACAGGTCATCGGCGGTGGAGGAGTGTCGTCATACACCCCAACCCACTCAGCTTTCCAATCCGAGTCATAAAATTGAATCCACGTACGTATTGGAGCTTTCCCAGCCTGCAATCTCGCCCGGATGACATCGAGAGCTTTATCAACATCCGTCAAAGCTAAATCGACATACAAGTATCGAAGCCCCGTTCCGCCTCCCATATGGGAGCCAAGTTTTGTGGGCACTAAGACCTCATTCAGGGCATCCTCAATTTCCGACTTGTCAGCGAAACCATCTTCACTCCAACCCTGATATCGGTCAACTTTCACGTAGCAGAACGATTCGCCACACCCGCTGAATCGTTTAGAGCAAAACCGTTGCCGCGATCGCCCCGCAATCCACTGCGATGGGTTGGCCGATAGCCCAACAAAAAGGTCTTCCTGTTCGCCATAATCGTCCTGCTCGTCAGGCTTCAGCTCCCACAAGTTCCAAGGTGCTTCGTCGTCCAATTCGTAATGGGGTGTTCTTGAAAGCTGCTCTTGAATGTGAGCGATCAGCGAATCGACGGTGCTCTTCAAGTGATCAAGGTTCAGAAAACGACCAGCGGGCTTCTTAGCCAATTGATCGATTGCCGGCAGACCTGACCATGGTATAACTTCCAGAATCCCCACCCAATCGTTCAGACACTCTTCACCTAGTAATGATTCGGTTGCAATAAACGCCGCTTCAAATGCCCGCCGGTCATCTTGCGACGTGATGGATGGCGCAGAAAATGTGAGATCAACGTTATTCCCGTCACCGATTGAGGCACGAAACTTGAAGTCTGAAATGTCGCGAGCGACACGATCTTCTACCGTCCTGCGCGCACTTTCAAGATCCTCTATCAACCGATGACCATAAAACTCCCAGTTTTTGATGGTGGGTGCTCGTTCGAGAAGGTCATGGACAAGCGGCCTTAAATGGTGGCTGGATTCCGGTGTAATAACCAACCGAGTCCCCTTAGTCTGTATGGACGGACCGAACTCCCACATCAGCTCAGGATGAACAGCACCAAGTTGTCGCACCATCCATTCCGGTAAGTCCCAGTTCGACTTATT
>JAIXVG010000431.1 GCA_027483145.1 Planctomyces sp. | reverse complement strand
TGGTCAGTCGCTGCAGATGATTGTTTATCTGCTGGCGCTCAAGCGATTGGAAGTGTTTGGGGCAGATGCTCGGCCAGCGATGATGATTTACTGGGGGCTGGGTGAAGAAGGCCCGGTTGGGGGCTTTAAGCGTGGCCCGCGCGATGCGGGACTATCGCCGCTGGAAGAGGAGATATTGACCGAGCTGGAAACGCTGGTCGATGAAGTGTTGCCGCGGTTAGCGCTGGGGATCCGGCAGGGACTGTTCACGGTGTCGCCGCAGCAAAAAGATTGCACGCAACATTGTGACTATCGGCATGCTTGCCGGATTGCGCAGGTGCGCAGTGTGGCGGAAGTGCTAGGCAAGACGGGTTTCAACGGGTCAGGCCGCTCAAGAGAAGTTGCGCCCGATGTCCCGAATTGAAACCGTTGTCCCTGCATCAGTCGATTGAATTCCATGCGAGGAGAGTTCTGCAGAATCCCGATCTTCTGCTTGATGCATCATCAAGCTTTGAAGGGAGTGGAGATCGATTTGCAGTTGCAGCGAAGCGCCATAGACAATCGACACAATGCATGCTGTTTTGTTGATTGATGGGCTGCGGCAATAGCCAATTCTGATAACCGTAACGACGCTATTTGCCGCGCATCGCGGTAGTAAGTTGCTGGCCGAGATGTAGACTCAGGTCGCAAGCGATCGCGAAGAAGTTTGTTCTAACTTCTGGCTTGGCATCGATCTATTTGCCGCAGTCTGGCTCTTCTTGAGATCGGTATCATTCTGAGTTGCGCGCTTGGCTCCTGTCCGTTCTGGAGGATGCGCAAATGTTGAAGAAGCTCACGTCGCGGGTTGAAAACTATTGGAAGCAACTGGTTCGGGGCGAGGCCCTTCCGAAGAGGAAATCGGGTAGTCGTCGCGCTCACATGGCTTCCTTAGCGGCGACTGCGACAATTGCAGCGCTGGAAAGCCGGGAACTGTTGGCGGGGCAGGGGCTGACTGTCACATACTACGATAACGTCGACTTAACGGGCGCGACGGTCAGTCAGGTATCGTCGACGGTCAACTTAAATTGGGGTACTGGTAGCCCTGATAGCCGGATTGCAGCCGATACCTTTAGTGCTCGGTGGGAAGGGAAAGTGAAGGGGGTAGAAGCGGGGAGCTATCAGTTTCAAACGGTATCTGACGATGGGGTACGGTTGTGGATCAATAATCAACTGGTCATTGATAACTGGACCAATCACACTGCAACGACGAATACAAGTGCCAATATCTCGTTGACGGCTGGGCAAGTGGTTTCGTTGAAGATGGAGTACTACGACAACACCGGTTCGGCACAGATCAAGCTGTCCTGGAAACGGCCCGCACAAACGACATTTACAGTTGTTCCAGAAGCCCAATTGATTCCTACCCTTAGTCGGCCAGCGTTGATTGACTGGGATGCGGCTCACTATTCAAGCAGTCGTGCCAGCACCATTGTCAGTAATCTCTCGCTGGTTAAGACACGCCCATTTGATGGTCTGGCTGTTTCATCATACGCTGGCGACTTCTTGATGGATCCGAATGAGACGTTTGTTTATGACAATGCGTCCAACGATGGTTACGACATTCGTGACAGCAATCTTAACTTTGGCCAACTTTCGACTTCGACATTCTCTGGCAGCACGCTGCAGCATAACTTTGCCAGAATCAATATCCATTATCCAGGAAGTTTCTTCAACGACGCGGTCTGGACTTCAGTTGCGCAAGAGTTCGCTAACTTTGCCCGTGTGGCGAAAGAAAAGGGGTTTGAGGGAATCGTCTTTGATAACGAAGACTACAATTCGAATCCGGCGCAACGATTGTTTGACGAGGCTAATAACACCGATCCAACCAAAACGTCTCAGCAGTACGTCGATAAGTCGCAGGCTCGTGGGCTGCAGATCATGCAGGCCATCGTTGGCCAATGGGCAGATGTCAAAGTGATCATCCCGCATGGAGTGGGCTTCGAGGCTGGGCCGGACGTCGGTTGGGATGATGTTGGTGCAAACATGAACGCGGCCTTTAGTGTAGGAATGTGGCAAGGGCGTGGTGCGAATGCCACCGTGATTGATGGAGGTGAAAACGGCTATGAGATTGAGCAATGGAGTGGCTCGGGAGCGATTAATTATGGTGGTGTTGGCGTGGGATTCGATCCGGTCTACCAGAATACCCGTTTCAACTATCCATTAACGGGTGAGTACTCGCGAACCGATGTCGAGACAATTGGCGGCAACCCGTATCAGCACTATTCGGTTTTGCCAGTGATGCAGCAACAGGCCTATTCGACCACGGTTCCTGCCGGATTCATGACATACGACGTCAAAACATGGTCAACCAACCCCGTGCTGCGGACTGCTGCCGACACGCAGACGCAAAACACTCTGGCGATGGCGAGGGCCGACGAGTATGTTTTGTATTACCATGAAAGATACGACTGGCATAACCCTAACGGCACTGCCTATCCCAATAACGGCGGGACATCTGTTGCGCCTCCAGCCAATGTTATTGAATCGATTCGTGTAGCACGTGAATCAGGAAATCTGCGTGCTCCCGGCACTGTCCGCAGCAATTCGACGTTTGAAGGTGGAGCTTCAGGCTGGACACCGAATAGCGGCACATGGTCGGTCACTAGCACGACACGTTCCGGGTCTGCCACACAGGCCTATACCAAGTCGGGCAATACCTCGCTCGATATCAGCAGCGTGGCTGGAAACAACAGCGCTGGGGGCCTTTCAACCGCCACGAACTATACAGCTGCGGGCTGGGTGCGAATTGGGTCGGATAACCTGTCATCATTCGGAGAGGTTGGCGGAGCTATCCTGGGGCGCTACCAGGATGCGAACAACTTTTACGGTGTCACGTTGATTGACACCGGTTCTGGTAAGCAATGGGAGATTTTCGCCCGCGAGAATGGTAACTTCCGAGTCATTGCCATTGGCAACTATAGCTGGACCGCCGGGACGTGGTACCAGTTACGGCTGAAGATGAATGGCAGTTCGTTGACGGCCGAAGCTTCGACCAACGGGACCAGCTTCACAACGCTGGGAACAGCCACCGACTATGCTTTTGGTTCGGGGAAAGTGGGAGTGATGGGCTGGGGATCGGTGGTCGACTTTGACAATGTGACGCTGACGGTTTAGCACGACCAGCAATGGTCGATATTTGGTGCGGGGAAACCTTGCAGTGGGCAGGGTCTCCCCGCTTTTTTGTTTCCGGTTCCGCGCGGGGCCTATCGCAGAAGCGGGTAGTATTCTTTCTTTTGGATCGGGTAATCTGCGAGAGTGCGGTCGCTGCCGCAATAAGTTCTGCGAGGAGTTTGTCATGCCGGATCACTCCTCAAAACTGGAGTTTCGCGGGAAGCAACGCGAGATTCTGAGGATTAAGATCAGTTCCAATGGCTGTTCGTTGATTTGATAATCTCCAAGCAGGCGAAGTCGAACCGAGCCATTCGAGGCGAGTTCTCTAATCTTTTTCAAGATGTGAAAAGTTCTTCATTCAGCAGCGGGGGTGACTTTTCTATTGGTTGACGTATCGTAGGATACTTCTGGCGGAAGTTGTGCTTGTGATCCGGAAGGTTGAATGCTACTTGGGTGGGCCTTCAATCTTTGCTGGTTCATGGCGCTAATGGAAGACTGTGTCTCTGCTCGTGTGTGTTTCTTATGGAAATGGAGTCAACATGCTGAGAGTTGGAATGAACCCCCTTTCATGGGCTTTGGGTTTTGCCATTACTTTGATTGCCGTTCCGGCGATGGCAGCGGATACCTATAAGATTGATGCCAGCCACTCGACGGTTATGTTTCGGGTGAAGCACTTGAATACGTCATATGCATATGGCCGGTTTAATGATCTTTCGGGTACGTTTGTGCTGGATGCTAAGGATGCGGCGAAAGCAAGTGTCGATCTGACGATTAAGATGGAGAGTGTCGACACCGCAAACGCCGATCGCGACAAGCATTTGCGAGGGCCCGATTTCTTTAACGTGAAGCAATTTCCAACCAGCGTGTTCAAGACCAAGTCGGCCAAGGCTGGGGCCAATGGGGCAATTGAGCTGACCGGTGAGTTCACGCTGCATGGAGTGACTAAGCCGATGACAGTGACACTGGAAAAGACGGGCGAGGGGCCTTCGCCGTTCAAGGACTATCGAGCCGGGCTGGAAGGGACGCTCAAGATCAAGCGGAGTGACTTCGACATTAACTACATGCCCGATGGACTGGGTGACGAGGTGACGATTACTGTTTCGCTCGAAGGGACGCGGCCGCAGTAAGTGGTCGGTCTTGGGATGATACTCGCTAGGGCCTTTCGTGTTGAGTTGTGGCAGGAGCGATCGGGATGCCTGCGGAGTTTCATGCACTCGATTCGCGACAAAGTGATTCTATTGACCGGTGAAGATGAAGACGAGGAAACCGAACGCTGGCGCGTTGCGGCTGACAGATGCGTCGCTAGTGAATAATCTGGGCTAGTTAGTCGATTTTTGAGTAGGTACTTGGCTGGCACCCGAACGCGATCTGGTTTGGGTGCCAGCTGTTTTTTGAGCTGTTGGATATTTGATGCTTGAACAATTGGCGATCCGTAGTGTCGTGATTCCGCTGGTTGTCAGTTTGCTAGCTATGTTGGGCGTTGTTCGCTTGCTGCCGAAAGGTCGTTGGACTGCGTGGGGCGTTGCAGTGGCGGTGCTAATCGGGTTTATTGCGGCCGAGTACGCCACGTTTGGCTTTCGAGGGTTATGGCCAGCCGATGTGACGCGGCGGTTACCGGTTGGGCTGGTGCTATTTGTGCTGGCAGAGGGGCTTTTGTCTGGCATGAGTTCTTTGCTGGCCAATCCGGGGCGCTGGCGGTGGGTTGGTGGATTGCGTTGGCTCCCCTATGCCGCTTGCCTGTGTGTGATGGCCTATCCCCTGTTGGAGCGATTTCCAGCGAAGGAAACGGTTCCGCTGGTTGCCATTTGGTTTGTCAGTGTGGGCGTTACGGCCCGCTATCGCTCGATCCCTGCTACTTGGTTGTGGGGGCTGGCCTGGGCTGGTTGTTTGTTGGCGATGGGCGGGGGAGTGCTAATCGGTGGATCGCTGAGTCTGGCCCAGAGTGCTTTCGCGTTGGCAGCCGTTCAGGTTGGTGTTGTGCTGGGGTCGTTGTTGTTGCCACGCCCAATGGAAGCAAGTTCGTCCATAGCGCTTGTCCCGTTGGGGACAGTTTCGCTGGGAAACTTGTTGGTGGCGTATGCGGGGTTCTTTGCCGAGTTGCCTGTTGGGGCGATGTGGTGGCTAACGCTGCTGCCGATCGTCCTATGGGGTATTGCTAGCGCGGCGCAGGTCAGCGGTTGCTGGTGGCCTAAGGTTTTGGGCTTAGTGGTTCTGGTTGGTTTGGCCGCAGGAGCCATCTGGGCGAGCAAAGCTTGGCAGCCGCAGACAGAGGTTCCGGCTCCGAGTGATGCGAGTGCGTATGGGTACTGATTGCCATTCGTCGAAGAGATTGTGCTGACCGTTTGCTGGGAATCGTGCGACTGGAGGGATTGGACAAGTGATTCAACTTCAATTGGGCCAACTATGGTTGGTGTTGAGAATGGTTTGTTTTGGACCAGTCGGTTTCGTGGCTGGAACTTGTGGAGTTTTGCTTTGTTTGTGGGTGTCGCCCATTCATGGAGCCGAGGCCGATTTGATTATTGTGGCCGGGCAATCGAATGCGGTGGGGTACGATGCGAAGCCCGAAGTGTTGAAAGAGGATGAGACCGACAAGCAAGTCTTATTTTGGTACCGCTGCGGCGATCCGTTACCGGATGAGTTTGATACGACATCGGGTGGGAAGTGGACGACGCTCGGGCCGCAGCCGCTCGGGAAACCAGACCGGACACCGGGGAAGCCGCGACAGTATGGGAACTTCGCGCAGCCGGAAGGGGGGTTTGGTCCCGAGATGGGTCTTGGTCGGAAGCTGAAGCCGACTGCTGGGCGAAGGCTGGCGATAGTGAAAGGGGCTTGGAGCGGAACGGGACTGGCGACCGATTGGGACCCTGAGGCGACCGATGATAAGGGAGCATGCTACCGAGCGCTCGTTGCGGAGGTGAAATTGGCGACGAGTGCTGCTGCTCAACAAGACGTGACGCTAAAGCCCCGGGCCTTGGTGTGGGTTCAAGGGGAGAGCGATGCTAATCCCGCAGATGGGCCGCTGTATGGCGATCGCTTGGTCAAGATGATCGGTGCTCTGCGAAGCGAACTGGCGGCCCCCGAGATGGCGGCTCTCTTGGCGATCAACACTCGTTTTCGGGCGATGGGGGACCAGCCTCATCCCGATGTGCTGCGTGTCGTCGATGGTCAGAAGGCTGCAGCCAGTGAACTGGGCCGGTCTCGGTACATTGATACTGATGGCGTGGGCTACTTCGGTCCCTATCATTTCGATGGGGCTGGGACACTGGAAGTTGGTTACCGCATGGCGAAGGGGCTGGAGGAGATTGAAGCCGAGGGGAAGAAGGCCGATTGAGTTTGCGCAAGTTTCTTTTGGAGCTTATCCGAAAACCTCTGATGCATGGATCGTACGCCTGAAAAAACGAGGTTTTCGAACAAGCACAACCGGTTTTCGGATTGGCTTTTAGTCAGGGAGTCTGCGGGATTGCTCCGGGGCCAAAGTGTCGAGCGGCTGCTGGTCATGGGCGAAGACGGAACGGTGTTCCTCGATTGTCACAGCCGTGTCAAAAACGGTCTTGCCGGTTTGTGGGCTTTTCGACTAAAAGCCTGTTTGGCGCTTTGGTCCAAGCGGCTGGCGGGGGCCGTCGCGTGCCGACGCTGGCCAGAGCAACCAGCAAAATACAACGAATTTGATGTACTTCAGGGAAGGATTCCCGCTGATGACCGAGCAACAGCTTCATAGGGTGAAAGCCCAGCATACGGCTGGCCAATTGGGCCAGATGATCGACGGAACCTTGTTTGGCAATGCCGACAAATTGGTGACCGGGGCCAACGCGATTGAGTCGGCGGGGCCAGATGACATTACGTTTGTTGCGGAAGACCGGCATTTGACCCGGCTGAAGAACTGTAACGCGGGCGTGGTGCTGCTGTGTGCGGACCATACGAAGCTGGTGATGGAGTCGAACCCGAACTTTGTAGTGATTGGGGTGAAAGACCCGCAGCTGGCATTTCAGACGATTCTGCCACTTTATCGAAAAGTACGTGGGCGACAGGCACGCGAGATTTCGCCAGCGGCCTACATCAGTCCTTCTGCCAAGCTGGGCAAGGACTGTTACGTTGGGCCTGGGGCTTCCATTGGTGACGATGTGGTACTGGGGGATAACTGCGAAGTTCACCCTGGAGTGGTCATTGGACCTGGTTGCCGACTAGGACGCGATGTGGTGCTGTACCCCAATGTGGTGCTTTATCACGACGTGGAAGTGGGTGATCGGGCGATTATTCATGCGGGGGCCGTGATTGGGGCCGACGGGTTTGGATATCGCTATGAAGAGGGGCGGTTCGAAAAGGTGGCCCAGTTAGGGTCTGTGCAGATTCATGTCGATGTCGAGATTGGGGCCTGCGCCACGGTTGATCGAGGGGCGATTGGTCCGACGGTGATTGGTGCGGGGACGAAACTGGATAACCTAGTGCAGGTGGCTCATAACTGCCAAATCGGTCGGCATAACGTGTTTGCGGCTCAGGTGGGGATGGCTGGCTCGAGCAGCACGGGTGATTATGTGCGATTGGGTGGTCAGGCGGGGATTAAAGACCATATTCACCTGGGGACAGGCTGCATGGTGGGGGCCGCTAGTGGCGTGCATCGTGATGTGCCGGCGGGTGAAACATGGATTGGCTTTCCCGCTAGTCCTGAACAAGAACAAAAACGGCTGGTCTTCACGCTGAAGCGTGTTCCTGAAATGCGGGAAGACTTGCGGGAACTGAAGAAGCAAGTGGCGATGCTGACGCAGCAATTGGCGAGTTTGCAGGAGATGAAGGCTGCGGGTTAGTGGAGGAAGGAACAGGGGACTGGCACCCAAAGCGGGAAGGATAAGACACTGGCATAGCC
>JAIXVG010000104.1 GCA_027483145.1 Planctomyces sp. | reverse complement strand
GGGGTTGGCCAACCTTTGTTCTAAGGGGGCTATTTAAGTCAGTGACAAAAACAGTCCCCTCAACCTATCTGGAGGGGTTGCGCGAGAATTGTTTATCAGAGTTGAGAGTTGAGAGCTGGAAGGGGGGGATGCGGGTTTCGTTCGACCACGGAGCATCCGACTGGCTTTGCAGTTGAAATGGTTTCTCGTAAACAAATGCAGGGTTTTCCACGAAGTGTGACGTAACGCAGGAAGACTTGATTGGAGCATTCGAGAGTTGCGTGAAAAGTCGCACTGCTGGCAAGCCAGCAGTGGCACCAGGCATTCACTTACCAGGCGGGCTGCAAGAAACGCGATGTCTCGCAAAGCCGTAATGCAGGCCCAGTCAAGCGCCACGCTTTGCTCGGCGATCTTTTTTGGATGCGTACATGGCCTTGTCCGCCACCTCCATGGCCTGGGTGAGGCCTGAACTCGGATGGCGCGAGGCGATGCCCAGGGACGCCTCGACATTTTGCGCAGCAAGGGAAGCAATGACCCGTGCCCGTAATCGCTCCGCACCATCCGCATCGCATTCGATCCCAAGGACGAGGAACTGATCCCCGCCCACGCGCGCAACCACGTCCTGGTCTCTGACCGCGCTTCGAACAGCCAGTGCGGCGCGACAAATCAAATCGTCGCCCTTCGCATGTCCCTCATTGTCGTTGACGTCTTTCAGGTCGTCCAAATCAATGGACAAAACGCAGGCCAAGTGGCCGTAACGGCGGCACCGACTCTCCTCTGCGGCCACAAGTTGATCCCACCCGCGACGGTTATATAGACCCGTCAGGGCGTCGATTAGTGATTCGGCCTGAGCCCGTTCCGCGTGCCGTGCTTGTTCGATTGCTTTGAGATCTGCTTCAAGGATGCTGCAAAGCAATCGCGCGAGTAACTGAATCAAGGGAAGTTCGGCGGTGATGGCCACCGGCTGCGGGGTCGGGTCGATCGCGCAGAGTGTTCCAAAGAGAGAACCGTCCTCGCGCATTAGCGGCACCCCGACATAAGCGCCGATGGTCACCTGCCGACCGATAGCTGCCGCCGCATATGCTGGAATCTCCGCCGACTGAGGCGCGATGCACGGACCTAGCCCTCGAACCATTTGGGAACAGAATGAGTCTGCCCAGCGGAATACAGAGCCCTCCTTAACCCCGTAACCGTGATCTTCCGCTTGCAACACGATCCAGTCATCACCTTCGGTTCGCGTCACCATCCAAAGGCCGAATTTCAACCGCTCTCGCAAAAATTGAAGGACGGCATGGGCCGCATCGGCAAAGTCGGTATAGGGTCGAATCTCCAGCATTCAATTGCTCCGAACGTATTGTAAACTTCGCACTAAACTTATGATTCTCAGAACGGAATGGATCGAGAATACAAAGAACGGGGCGGGTGTCAAACTCTTGGCACCAGAGGACTTGCGGGAGTTCTTCCGCGGCGCGAGATGACTGAGCAATTCTTGCGTAGCGAACTTCGTAACATGAAGCTCCTCGATCAGGATGTAGACGCCTCCAAAGTGCGGCGATTGGCTCTGCGGATGATTCAAACGTACTGCCGCTGCGTGGAGGCGTTCCTGCGAGTTCACCACAACCGCACCGGCCAGTGGATTCACCCGAACAAGAGGGACCAATGGGAAGTCGTGTTTCCTCGTTGTATTTGGCCAAGCGAGTCCCTGCGGCACGCATGCGCGACGCAGATGCCTGCGAACGGCTGCGACATGCGCACGGTGCGGAAACTGATTGGCAACAAGGACGTCGCGACGATCATGATCTACATATACGTCATGGCGAAACCGGGGTTGGGTATGTGTAGTCCACTCGACGGATCAGTGCCGACACAGCGCGACTTGTGACCGAGTGGCAAACGGAGGACGGGATTCGAACCACGGAAGGTGCGACCGCGAAACCGATTGGGGCGACCGAAGCAGGATCGGGAACAATCTGCGAAGACAATTGAATTCGATGGTCAGGCCGCAGATCTTGGCGTAGCGGCGAAAATGCCCTTCAACGGTCATCATTGAAGGGCTTTCCAAATTCAAGCGGAGAGGACAAGACTGCCGTTTGAACTTTTTATCGCAGGGGTCCGGGGTTGGGACAGTGGATTGAGGCGATTTTTCGACACTTCGGCGGATGGGAAATTGTAGTAGGAACGATCCAACACACTGCACAGAATTGAGCGCCGGGTCAGGAAGAGAGCCTGATCCGGCGCTCTTCAGCCCACCGCGGGACGCCGACGGCCATGAACAGATACCACATTCCGCGCACGGCGATCGGGCCGATATTGACGGCGACGTGCGGCTGATCCAACTCAGCAACGGGGATGCCCGCTTGGCTAATCAAAGGCGATCGGAATGGCTTCGAGCTTGAAACGACTGTTGGTAAAAAATCGCAGGACAGTTCACGAGGTGTGACGTACCTTAGGCAGGCGTTATTTGAACATTCGAGAGTTGAGTGAAAAGTCGCACTGCTGGCAAGCCAGCAGTGGCACCCGGCGCGAAAGTACGATGGTTGCATTTGTCCGTTGGTTCGCCGCTGCCCTTCGGCTATCTACATACCTTGGAAGGTCGTCATGAAGTCTCCGTACCATCCACACAGAACAAGATACTCGTCCTCCGGAAATCCTTCGGACGCCAAACCGAACACCGGCTCATTTTCCTTCATCACGATCCGGTAGCCCTCTTCCGGCCCCGCATGCTCAATGAGGACAAGCCACACCGCAACCGTTCGGTCCCGAAACTTGCCATTCGTGACAGTCCGTTCGATTACTGTGATCTTGCGCGGCTGAACCAAAGCGCGGCGCAAATTAACTTGGTGATGATTGGTGCTGGCCCAGTTATCGCCAATCGTGCCCTCGACCAGTTTCCGAACATCACAGGGTTGCATACGTCAAATGCCGAGACAGGGGACGGGATTTGAACAGCGGATCGTTTCACCGCGAAACCAACTGCGTCAACTCATATGGAACAGTGAGATATCACGCAATGATCGTTGAACTCGATTCTCGATTCGCATTTTTTGGCATAACAACAAGAAAGCCCTTCAACGGTCGTCGTCGAAGGGCTTTCCAAATTCAAACGGAGAGGGGGGGATTCGAACCCCCGGTACCCTTTCGAGTACACAGCATTTCCAGTGCTGCACAATCGACCGCTCTGCCACCTCTCCAAGCCTGTGGTGTGACACAGGCGATGATTCTG
>JAIXVG010000485.1 GCA_027483145.1 Planctomyces sp. | reverse complement strand
GTGGTCGAGAATGTCGAGCGGCATATCGCGGCCGGGATGTCGCCGCGAGCTGCGTCTTACAAGGCGATGGATGAAGTGACCGCAGCCGTGATTGCGATTGCAGTCGGTCTTTCGGCGGTCTTCGTCCCAACGGCGTTCATCTCTGGAATCACGGGGCAGTTCTATCGCCAGTTTGCCCTGACCATCGCCGTTTCAACGCTGTTGTCGGCGTTCAACTCACTGACGCTCAGCCCCGCGATGTGTGCGATTTTGCTGGCCCCGCATGGTGCCCAGAGAGACTGGTTCACCCGGATCTGGGACTTCGTTTTCGGTTGGTTTTTCGCCGCGTTTAACTGGTGCTTTTCCCGGCTGGAAGGGGCCTATGCCCGGATCGTCGGGCTATTGGTTCGCTGGACGGTGATTCCACTGACGGTCTATGTGTTGATCGTGGCTGCGGGTATATATGGATTCCAGAAGGTGCCGACCGGCTTTATTCCGATGCAGGACAAGGGTTACTTAATCACAGTAATCCAATTGCCGGATGGGGCATCCTTGGAACGAACCGATGCGGTCGTTCGCGAAGCGACTCGAATCATTCTCGAAACAGAAGGGGTCGAACACGCGGTCGCGTTTGTTGGATTCTCGGGTGCGACGCGATCGAATAGCACCAATGCGGGTGCGATTTTCGTAACCCCCAAGTCGTTCGAGGAGCGGATCGAACATGGAGGTCCGAGCGCCAACCAATTGTTGATGGCTCTTCAGATGAAGCTGTCTCAGATTCCCGACGGCATCGTGTTCGTGATCCCGCCACCGCCAGTGCAGGGTCTGGGGACTTCGGGGGGGTACAAGTTCCTCGTGCAGGACCGGGGTGGGAATTCGGCTAAAGATTTGCAGCAAGCGACCGACGAACTGGTCGGGAAGACCTATACGAACCCGAAACTGGCTCAGGTCTTTACGCTCTATCGCGCAACGACGCCACAGCTGTATGCCGACATTGACCGGGTGAAGGCTCGGATGCTGAACGTCAGCTTGTCGGATGTCTTCGAGGCGCTGCAGGTCAATTTGGGGTCGGCGTACATCAACGACTTCAACTTCTCAGGACGAACGTTTCAGGTTCGTGCCCAGGCCGACGGTGAATTTCGGCGAGAACCGGAGGATATCGGCCGCTTGAAGGCGAGAAACGCCAATGGGGAGATGGTGCCGCTGGCGTCGGTGGTTAATGTTGACTGGAGAACCGGTCCCGATCGGGTTGTGCGGTACAACATGTACCAGTCGGCCGAAGTGCAGGGGGATTCGGCCCGAGGATTCAGTAGTGGTCAGGCGATTGCCGAGATTGAGCAACTTGCCAATGAAACGCTTCCACCTGACATGAAAATCGCCTGGACTGACCTCGCATACCAGGAGCAGTTGGCCGGGAATACGGCGCTTTACATCTTTCCACTGTGCGTCTTGTTTGTGTTTCTGACACATGCGGCCGAGTACGAGACCTGGACGTTGCCGCTGGCCATCATCCTGATCGCGCCGGTTTGCCTGCCGTTTGCCCTTTTGGGGATTTCGTACAGGGGGATGGATAACAACTTGATTACGCAAGTGGGTTTTGTGGTGTTGATCGGTCTGGCTGCCAAGAACGCGGTGCTGATTGTCGAGTTTGCGAAGCAGCTTGAAGAAGAAGGTCGAGACCGATTTGAGGCGGCAGTTGAAGCCTGTCGACTGAGACTGCGGCCGATCATGATGACATCGTTCGCCTTCATTCTGGGTGTGCTGCCATTGGCTCGGGCCGTTGGTCCCGGGGCTGAGTTGCGACAGGTTTTGGGAACAGCCGTCTTTGCCGGGATGCTGGGGGTGACCATATTCGGGCTGTTCTTGACACCCGCGTTTTATGTGGTGCTGCGGTCGATGAGTAACTGGTTCTGGGGTCGGGACATCTTGAAGGAGATGGCACTGCAGCATCGGCAGCATGCGGCCAGTGAGAGTTCAGCAGTCGAGCCGGTACATCATGCTTGATTGATGGCAGATGCCAGTATCAAGCGGGCTGAAATTGAAAGAGTCCTGTTTCACCAGAGGGGTGAAACAGGACTCTCTTGTTTGAATCGAATCTAGAGACTGTCAGACGTAACCAATAAGCCTACTTGCCCGCAGCAGGGACATCGACACCGGATGAGCCGTGAGTTGAACCTGCCGAGGCGGCCTTGGGGGCGGCCTTGGCAGCGGCTGGGGCTGATGGCTTGTTTTCGGCACAACCGACGAGGCTAACGAGTCCAACCAAAGTACAAAGAGTCAAAAACTGACGAGCCAAAACCATGTCAAATGCTTTCTGAGTTTGTGAAGATCATGTTGGGTGAGCTGAATTGCCCGGCACTTTGCCGAACGCGGTTGCTCCGATGTCCCTCAACCTCTAGTTTGATCTGCTTGAGGAGCAAGTTCAACCGTCAGCAGCCCGAGAGTGATGGTGAACGGGAAACCAAATTTCCGTGGAGTTCTGGTGGTGAGGGGACTAGCCGCAAAAATGCAAGCGGGCCTAAACACAACTAACTGCCGGGAGACGGCAAAGGGGTTTTCGGTAGCCACCAGATGCCGGATTAGTTGGCTTGCTGGGCCAAGACAACCTGGGACTTGAGGACGTGTGAACCTTGGCCGGCGATGGTCATGCCCGGGGCGATATCGCCAGAGACGGCGACCCAGCCGTTGGACTTGAGGCCGCACTGGACGATTCGGCCTTCGAAGGTCTGATCGTCGGTCTGGACGAAGACCAGATTGTTCCCTTCGAGCCATTGAAGGGCTTCCTTGGGAACCATGGTCGACTGGACCGGACTCTTGATGGTAATGCGGCCCGTTCCAAAAGTATTAGCCCGCAACATTCGTTGGGATGGACCATCCGGGGTCTCGAACAGGACCGGGTTATCGACTTCAGCTCGCACCTCCAGGGTACGAGTTTGTTCATCGACTTCGGTGCTGACCCAAGAGACCTGACTTTTGATCGTCCCTTCCAGACCATCAGCCATGAAGAGCATCTCCTGACCCAAGGCGATGCTCTTAGCATCTTCCTTTTTCACTTCCAGGGTGATCCACATCTTGCGGACGTCCGCAATTTCGAAAATCGCCTTGGTGGGAGAGACGACTTCACCCAGACCGACATCTCGTCCTATGACAATCCCGTCGAAGGGAGCGATAACGGGAACCAAATTCGAGGTGGCCTTCGAAGTATCGATTTTGGCTTTGACCGAATCGGGAATTCCCAAGAAGCGAATTTGCTGAGCACGTTCGGTATCGGACAGTTCGCTGTACTCTTTGGTCGTCAGCTTGAAACCCAAATTGACTAAGGCTTGCTCTGCGTTCAGTAGACGGACGAGGGCCTCGCGTTCAGCAGATTGAGCCTCCTTCAGTTGGCGACGCATGATCGCATTTTCGACCTTTTCCAACATGTCAACAGCCTGGGTTTTGGTCTCGACGGTGATCATCGAATTGAGGAATTCGGCCTTGAGGCGGCCCACGTCTTCAGACTCGATCAGGGCGAGGACATCGCCGCGATGAACGACATCTCCCCAGTGTTTTTCAACTCGAAAAACGGTTCCGGGAACACGGGTCGACAACCGGGCAACGAGGCGCTGGTCGTACCCGATGACCCCGTTGGCCATTACTTCTTCCGCGACATCCCGCTGCTCGGCAGCGGCGGTCTTCACGCCAGACCTGCCAACCGACTGAGGGCTATCGAACTTGACCTTCATTCCGCTGGCGGGTTGAGGACCTTCCTCGTGAGCGTGCTTTTCGTCGTGCGCGGCGTGAGCACCGGGGAGGGACCAGTGGGTCGCGTGCCCGGCCGCACCAACGACCAGGAGGCAAACCAGTGTACCCAGTCCGACGATTCGTTCACGAAGAGTTGTTGGTTCAGAATGATGTGAATCGTGTTCGGTCATCAACAGATCTCTTATAGGCCCAAAAACCCTGACGCTTCTGAAAGCTACAAATAGGATGCCAATTCAGCCGGATCGTGATTTTCTGAAGTCGAGGAGACCGAGGCAGCTCTCCTGGGTCCCGGAGAATTCTATCATAATCTTAAGGGTTGAGTGGTCGCGTTTGTAGTTGTTTTGCAACATCAGGCGACGACGACTTGGGTCGCGGCTGCCTAGAAATTGACGTAACATGATTTAAAATTATAGTTTAAGTCAATTCATCGAGAGGCGAATTAAAGTTCAGATCGTCTAAAGCTGGTTTTGCCCGATAGGCGGAAGCGAGTGACGGGCCGGACGAGACTTGGTCCGAGGGCAAAGATGGAGCGAGAGGGGGGATTAGGTGGTTTACGGGGCAAATTTGGTGGAGAGCGCAGGAACCTTTCTGATTTCCGGCCGAGAAGGCGCTGACTCGGAGTTTGTAAACGAAAAAAGGGCACGACCTGCTCAATGACTGAGCAAGCTGCCCCTTTTTCCGAGCTGCGAAGTCGCTCGTCTTGTCGCTGCATGGTCCAAGCGGGACGTGTTTGCGTCGCTGAAGTTACTTAACGCAGCGTCCCCGAGCGGAAGTCTTCAAAGTCAGTTCTAGCCATCGATTGAGAGAGCAAAACGACCAATTCGGCGTTCGAGGTTGGGCCACAATGGCTTGGTTCGTGACGTTCGCAGCGTCCCATCACAAGAACCCGACCATTGCCATGGTCGGCTCGGCAGGGATTTGAAGACTGCTGGACAAGATGAGTGTTTAGAAGTCTGGCCGACTACTGAGTGACCACGGCGTAGGGTTGCTGTGCAGTGGCTGGCTGCACCTGTGCGAGCAAACCGACTTTTGGAGCGAAGATACTGAGGGTAAACAGGCTGGTTGCGATCAGGGCGCGGCCGAAATAGGGGAGACCGGCTACATAGCATTCCAGCAAGCCAAGGCCAGTAATGGGGTAGGTTTCGCCATTTCCCAGGAGCCAGCAAGCGGCGTTCGACAGGAGGTAGAAGGCGGATTCGCCAGCAACGCCCAGCGAAATAGGGCGGGCGAGACCCACATCGCGACCGAGGAGAACGGCTCCCGAAAGGACTACCACGGCAGAGTAGTACGCATAAGTAAATAGGCTAATTGGGGTTAGGACATACTCCGGATGGCCTGAAAACAGGATGATTCCCAAATCGCCAAGGACTAGGGCAAGAAGAGAAGCAGTCCAGGCCGATTGCTTGCTGGGGAGTCCGAGGAACCCAAATGCGATGCAGCTTGCCATCAGTGGAGAGAAGTTCCAGGGGTAAAGGGGGAAGGTGGGGTCAACGGTCATTCCGAAGGAAGCCAAGGCATAGGGCAAGACGCGAGTGGCTGTCACAAGCAGGACGAGTAAGAGGACAGTGTTTGATTTACTATTGGTCATTAGAGTTCGACTTTCCTTAGAGAGTTGGTTGGTTCTGGTGTTTTGTGCTGAATGAAGGCTTTTTTTAAGTTGTTTCAAAACCCTCTGGCGGAAAAGTCGAGACCGTGATTTTCCGAGGGAAACCTGCCACCAACCGGGTTTTGAAACAGTCTCTAGTCGCTGATTATCTCAACTTGATCGAGGGGGCCATCATTAGTCATCGGTTGGCCGGTCTTGGGACAAATGAGCATTTCTGGTCGTAACTGTAGTACGTGGGGAGGGGGGGCCGGAAGCCATTGCTGCAATCCCGGGCTATAAAGGCCAGGCATTAACGTTAAGTTTCCTGTGCGAGGATGAGGTGCCGGAGTTGGGACAGCCCTCATTTTGAAGGCTTCCCCCGAGTCTCGACAAACATAAACGAGCTGGGGGATTTCGTCAGGCCGAATTGGCTGGCTGGTTGGCTGAGAAAAACTTCCGAAGGCGGAATAGGCGAGCAGGCAGATGGCGACAATACATCCCGCTATCGCCAATCGTGTATTGTTCATTGTGGGACTTCCATGAAAAAGGGGATTTGCCGTAGAGCGGTATTGGCAAATCCTCCTGTTGAAATTGGCTGGCTCGTGAAATCGGTGCGGCGAGCCGCACCCTACGCGAATGGTCAGATCAGGCCAGTGGCACACAACTACAAGCCACCGACCGTATGGGCCACGACACTTGGCGGGGTTATTTCAAATCGTAAAGCTCGTCAC
>JAIXVG010000194.1 GCA_027483145.1 Planctomyces sp. | reverse complement strand
CCCTGGGATTGGTGGCGGTAAGCCCCGACAAACGGCCGAGAATGGCCCCACAATCGCTTCCGCTCGCTGAAGCGGTTGCTGTCGTCTTTCACCGCTAAGGTGACTGGTGAGGTTTCTTTGCGGCGTTGGAGGTTTCCCGAAACAACAAGAACAGATTGCCGATCTCTGTAGTGACTACTTGATGTCACGAGTGGCTAGTGCGGTAAACTGGACGGCACTTCGGCGTTCCAATACCTGTTCGGCGGCGGAGGGTGTCCGGCGGATGATCGCATACGCCAGACTTCCGGAGGCGTCCGACCCTTGGGCTACGCGACGGCGTCGATGCCCTGTCCCCAGCAGATCGCGCGGGGCTTCCTGTGCAGCAGTCTATTCTGCGATGCAAAACAGATGCTTCTCGCCGCGAATGAATAATTCGCGATCAACCGGGGCCGGTGTCGCATCGACTGTTTCTTCGACGGAATTCGTCGCGACGATTTCGAAGGTGGCTGAATCCTTGATGACGACCGTGGTGCCGTTGCGGTCGGTCAGATAGACAAGTCCGCCCGCTGCGACTGGGGAGGCGTAGATTGCCTGGAGTCCTGTTCTAACAGGGCCAAAATGGAGTTCGCCAGTGACCGCGTTGATACAAGTGAGAACACCGGTCTTCTCCTTGAAGTAGTAGATCCGTCCTGAAGACAGCAGCAATGATCCGACGTCAGGCGTATCCTTTTCGATCTCCCAAGCCACACTTTTCGTCCCTTTAATGTTTCCACGACCGTCGAGACGAAGTGCTCCCAGGTAGGCACCCCGAAAACCGCTACCGACATAAACCAGACCGTTCCCGGCAACAGGCGAAGCAGCCGGACGTTGGGTCTGACCGCTGCAATTCCATAGTTCCTTGCCCGACTCCAGATCATAAGCGCGAGCGATCTTTTGCCCGTTCATCACAACTTGCTTCTGGCCTAGATGCTCGACCACCAGCGGTGTCGACCAGCAAGTTGCCGAATCTCGCGGCGTCTTCCAGATTTCCTGACCAGTCAATTTGTTCAACGCATAGAGAAACGAGGGCCCCTCGTGATCCCAGGGGACGAGGATTTTGTCCCCGTCGAGTGTCGGTGAACTCCCTTCGCCGAAACTATTCCTGATATTCATGGGAGGGAAGTCATCACGCTTCCAGATCAAGTCTCCGTCCATGGTGTAGCAGAACAGTCCACGGGAACCAAAGTGTGCGTAAACATGCTCCCCATCGGTACACGGAGAGGCAGATGCAAATCCATTGGTGCTGTGTGTTCCCTGATGAGGCGTCGCGGTGACAGCTGTCCTCTGCCACCGGAGGTCACCGGTCTGGCGATCAAAACAATACAGTATGAATTGCAACGCTTTGCTGTTCTCGGTCCCTACCGCGGAAGTAACGAAGACCCGATCCTCCCAAATGACGGGCGAGCCTGAACCTAATCCGGGAACAGCCACCTTCCATTTGACGTTCTTCGTAGTGGTCCACTCTGAAGGAGGCTTGGCTGTTGTGGAGACCCCGTTCCCTGCTTCACCGCGCCAGTGTGGCCAGTTGTCGGCCTGAGCGAGCGATGTCACAAATAGCAAAGAACTAGCGAAATACAGAATCGTTTTATTCATGAGATCATCCTGGTTAAATCAAACCCACCTGTGATCGGATCAAAAATGGCACCCAACCCAAGTGAGTCTCCTGAGTTTACGAAAAGGTGATCCGTTACCCAAGTCTCACAGTCATCCGCTAAGCTCGACGAGTTGCGCACGAGCATCGGGGCGCTCGAAAACTACGGCATGGGGTAATGCCAAGACGCCGAACCAGGGGCTGCAGCAGACGGCGGGGCATGATTCGTTTATCCTGATCACAGTTCACTCGGCCCCAGGCTCTTCTGAGCTAGATCGTATCGCCCCGACGAATTGAGCGGAGTTTTTGGAATGGCTCGACTTACAGCAATGTTGACAGTGATGAGCATATTGGCGATTGCTTGCCGAACTGCGACAGCGCAGGACGATCCGAAACGCGCCACCACCGTACTGAAGTCCAATCTTGAGTATGCCGTCGTCGGCGGCAAGTCGCTGCGGCTTGATGCATACCTGCCCACAGACAAAGAGCCCGCACCAGCAATCGTGCTCGTGCATGGCGGTGGATTCACTGGTGGGGCGAAAGGCGGGTATACGGGCGAACTCGCCCGCCACCTTGCTGATAACGGCTACGCAGCCTTCGATATCGACTATCGGCTGATGGGCGATCTTGGGCCTGGAGCCACACTCCCGCAAGCAATGGAGGCAGCCCAAGAAGATCTCGCCCGAGCCGTGAAACACGTCGTCGCCAATTCGAAGACTTACGCCATCGATCCTGATCGGCTCGCTCTGGGCGGTGGATCGGCCGGTGCGATCACCGCTCTCCTTGCTACCTACGGCGAGCATCGCTCCGTCCGGCAGCCTAAAGCGGTCATCAGCCTGTGGGGTGGCATGTATGGCCAAGAGAGTGCCATCAAGCCCGGAGATCCGCCTGTCCTCCTGGTTCACGGAACGGCAGACAAGACCGTACCCTTCGCGCAATCCCAATCGATTGCAACCGCCTCACGAAAAGCAGGTGTCGATGCTGTCCTGCTGCGCATCGAAAACGGAGGACACACGCTCCCCCTGAACCAGCGATTTCAGGGACGGACAATCATCGAGAGCGTCACGGAATTCCTCGACAAGAGACTAAAGTGAATTGCTACGGGTACTTGGTGCCGGTCATCGACATCGACTCTAATGGGAGGCAGCAGACCCTGCCTCGCAGGTTGTTCTCAGGGTTCAGCTCCCCTCGTGGGCCGGGATGCTGAGCTTGATGGTTCGCCAACCACGCCAGTGGTCGGGTTCTTAGGCAATCGAGCCATTCACAACCCCCATTCAACCGGGCCCCTTCATTCCAACCCTTCCACCGGCCCAAAAGTCTCCAATGGAACAAGTTCAAATGGGCCTGTTTCAAATGGACCCATTTCCATTGAATCAGTCCCCGGCTTCTCGATGCGCCACATCAGCCAACGCCAGGCTTCGGGCGAAACCACTAATGACGGTCGGCCGTTCTGCGCAACCCCAACTCCAGCCCAGTGACCTTCGGGTAACTGCTGAAGTGTGAGGCGGCACGTTCCAGTCTGGGCGTCCCAAATCTTGAGCGTCTTGTCCCAAGCCCCTGACACCAGTTGGCCTCATCCGGGACTCCAGCCGCACGGCGTTACCCCATTGGCATGCCCCTCGAGCGTGAGGCGGAAGGTCACCGACCGACCAATAAGCAATCAAAATTGCCAGTAAAAAAGCCCCTGCATCAAGCAGGGGCTTCTCTTGTTATTGGGCGATACAGGATTCGAACCTGTGACTTCCACCGTGTGAAGATGGCACTCTAGCCACTGAGTTAATCGCCCTGGGTCTGCGTCATTCCGCCTGAAATTGGCCCGCAAAAGCGGATGCAATAGCAATCGGAACGAGCAGCAGGCTGACGGCTATTGCCTGGACTTGTTTCAAAACTGGGCGATGAGGGATTCGAACCTAGTTCAATTTCTAGCTTAAAATCGCCAAATCGCACTGACCGCGCTGCTGAAAGCGCAGCTGTTCAGTACCCAAAGAGTACCGCAGCAGCCCTAGGGGTTCAAGCAAACGGCCTGCCCGAGCAGTTGATCCAAGCCCTCGACGAGCACGCTGCAACGGGTTTAGCCGAACTCGCTGCACTCTGGCCCAGCCTATCGCCAGATGACCAGCGAGCTTTACTTGACTTCTGCCGTTCGCTCGCAGCAGTGCAGAACACTGCCCCGAAAGATGATTCATCGCCAGCCGGACGCTAATCGAATTATCCCGTCGCTAACGACCGACACGGCCAGAATTTTGCCTCAGAACGCGCGGTAACATCGCGTTACCCGACCTCGAAGCTTCGCGGTGCTGGCCAAGAAGTAGGTGGGCTGTTCAACACGAATAACACGATCGGTATTCAGAAATGTGACCGACCAAGAACGAGCCGAGGAAGTTCATCGCCAGAGACATGGCGCTATCGAGCAGTGCTTGATGAACCGGGATATCGGTCGAAGCATGCTGTTCCGACTGAGTGACAGCTGCTTGTTGACCTGCCTCTACCGCATCCGTAATCGTCACTCCTGCCGTTTTAGCGTTATCGGAGAGGGTGTCGGCTTTGGCCTTTTGGGCGTCGGTGGTGTCGTTTGACCACGTTTCACCCGCATTGGCGAAGGCGGTCGTCAAGGACGATCCGGCCGTCTGGGTGGCTTGGTTTGCTTGCTGGCCCGCGCTGTTGATCGCCTGATACAGCGTCTGCATCAGCCCTAATGCACCGGTGAAGTAGGTCTCGTAGTTGGTGGCGATTGCGTTCGAGTAAGTTTCCTCGGGGGCGATGATGGCTGTTTCGTAGGCCACGCGGGTGGTGAGGGACGTATCGGCGTAGGTTTCGCCAGCAGTCCGCTGGGCCTGCATTAAGGCCTCTCGAGCGGTGGCTTCGGCAATAAAGAACGTGCGATGTACCGAGTTCAGCCCGGTATTGTTCTGCAACTGCTGGATATATGTGGCCATTGATGGAGGAGACGAGTTTGGCCCCCCTCGCAAATCAAGCGTCAATTGCCGTCTGGCTGTGACCAAGGCCGTTTCGTAAGTCGTTTTGTTGGTAGCGCCCCGTTGTGACTGGGTTTGCGAGGCTTGTTGATTGCGGCTTAACTGCTGGAACCCGGCCGTGTTGACGGCGGAGGTGTATGCATCCTCAGCAGTTTGATCGGCACTCGCCTTGGTCCCTTCAGCCGTCGCCACGGCCTGGATGTAAGCCTTGATGGCCGTCGCATCGGTCCGAGCCGCAGTCTTGGCAGCCGTATTCATCGCCTTGGCGAAGGTGTTGGCTGCTCGAATATCAGTCCGCTGGCGAGAAGCTGGCCCAGATGAGACGGCCCGCGAATAGGCCGCGAACGCTTGGGCGTACAGCGCAAGCGAGCAGGCCTGTTCAACGGTGCGTCAAGACGCTCCCGATGAAACTGCTCATCTCGGGAACATACCATTCGCCGATCGAATCCCGAAAGAATCCAAAAGCTCGTGTCCGGGACGATTTGCAAAACTTGGCGGTGGGTTACGCTCCTGATGTCGCTTCACCCACCCTACGGCACTGCCGAGCAGCCGACCCCGACGACACAGCCCGGGCATAAGTCGCCGCCGCTTGAGCATTATCCCGTGCCCGCGTCGCTTCCGCCCCATTCTGGGCACGTGTTACGCTTTACTAGATTTGCAGCAGTTTGAAAATCTGAGTTAGGGTACCCAGCTGAATTTCGGCAGAGTACGAAGCTTGGATTGGACCCGAGTTTTGTTTGCTGTTGATGACTGAAAAACAACATGAAATGGAATTGCCGAACGATCCCATGCTTCACCGATATTGACTGGCTGGCTCCAGCCATAGCAAATCCTTTCGAGGGTTTCGCAGAGCCATTCTAAATCATCATCCTTTCCCGCTAGGACATGTTCGGCATGTTCCACAATAACGCAGATGCCATCGAAAGCGAGCCATTCAAGATCCGTAAGACAATCTTCGAATGCGGCACCATTGAATCCAAAATAGCTCGGGAATCGAAGCTTCTTGCCAAATTCCGCGAACACGCCATGAAGGTCCCCCATCTCAGTCCCATTCGTTGTAAAAACCAGCAATCCTTTTGACGAAAGCAACTCCAGTTCGTTGCCGGCCGCGGCAGCCAAGTTGTCTTCTGACTGCAATAGCCACGGCGGGCTTGAAGTGAACAAAGATAAAAGTCGATCGCTCATGGTGTTGGAACTCTTGTAAAGGTCTCATAGTGATTACTTGTGAAGTATGCACTACCATCGCTGCCAATTACTAGTCGGTCAGAACCACGATTAACTCCCTTCGTGTAAGGATTAACGTCAAATTCACGATAGGTGATGGCGCGACCTGAAGGTTCGGTTCGGCTTAGAATCTGGCCACCGCCTCGACCGTCGTTTGCGAACGGCTTTCCTCCTTTGAAACCATTCGGTGGCTTCCCGGTTCTTCGAATCTCATCAAGGATCCCATAGACCTTCAATGGAATTGTTTTCGTTAGTGCCAGCCAGGTTTTCTGGATTTGGAACGATGCTTGACTGGCGATCCTTGCAATTCGCTGAGTCACAGTCGATGCAACACTCCCAACTCGCCCAAGCAAATTGGTTAACTGGGCAAAACGAGTACTGACCTGAGCGGCTATCCCAGCCGTCTGCGCTAGTTGCGACAAACCAGTAACCGCTGCCCGTGTAAGTCCAATTCCAGCCGGAATTTGCAAAATAGCGCCAATAAGCTCTCCCTGCCCCTGTGACGTCTGCAGCTTTTCCTGGACAACCTGCTTCAAGGCGTTCCAGGTTCGGTCATAGTTATAGAGTGCCGAAGCAACATTGTAGGTAGTGCCGACTGGGTCACTGAGCAGCCCCGCAATTCCTTCAGCGGTGCTTCGGATCGATAGACCGTATCCATAAAACATCCCGCCGACATTGGCCAAGTATTGCCCTATATCTGTCGGCATCGCCGGTCTAGGCCCCGGCAACACTGGTAGTGGAAGTGTTGCCGAACCGTATGCACGGAACTGGGCATCCCAAAAGGCTGTTTGGTCTGCTCCATTTGCACCGGGCGACGATGCGATTTGCTGATACAAATCTTCACCCATACTAAAGGTTGTTGTCGTTAGACCGTCAGGTGACGTCACTTCTCGTTTTACAATCGTACGCAGTTGACCTGTTAGCCTATAACCGACTTGAAAACCTCCGTTAAAGACTGGTGTAGCTGTCTGGTATGACGGTCCCGAAGATTGCGTGTTGTGGGTACCGGCCGAAGTAGAAGGTGGGTCGTCGCTAACAGAGAAGAAAGCCACGGGTGTTGATGGCGTCGCTGCGACAGGTTGACTGCCCACAAGTGCATTCAATCCGTTCACTATTTCTGATGTGATTGCATCCAAAACGTTGGCTAGTTCTGTTGCTTCGAGAATGCTCGCTTGTTGGGAAATGTTTGACGCCGTGGTAGCCGCATTCTCCATCGCACTAACAATTGCCACTCCCGCCGTTTTGGCGTTATCCGCCAGCGCATCGGCCTTATCCGCTTCGGCATCCGTAGTCGCATCGGCCCATGTCTTCCCTTCTGTCGCGAAGGCATTAGTCAGCGTATCTCCCGCTTGCCGTGCTGCCTGACCAGCCTGCTGCCCCGCACTGTTAATCGCCTGATACATCGTCTGCATCAAACTCATTGCGCCGCTGAAGTAGGTTTGGTAGTTACTCTCGATGGCGTTGGCGAATGTCTCTTCAGGGGAAATAATCGCTGTTTCGTACTGGACCCGGTTGGCCTGCGTGGCAGTCGTGGATTGGTCACTAGCGTGATTGATGGCCTGCCAGCGTGCTTCATCTGCGGCAAAGATGGCGATAAAGAACGTGCTCTGCGGCGTGCTTAAGCCCATACCCTGCACCTGCTGGGTATACTCGGCCAGGCGGGACGGAACAGGCGTTGCCCCCGCCCGAAACGCTTGATCCTTCTGCACACCAGCCTGCACCAACGCCTGAGCATAGGTCGTCTGGTTCGCTGCCGCCGCCAGCGTTCGCGTTTGCGACGCCTGCTGATTGCGGCTCAACTGCTGGAACCCGGCCGAGTTCACAGCCGAGGTATAGGTCTGCTCCGCCGCCTGATCAGCCCCCGCCTTCGTCCCTTCCGCCGTCGCGACCGCTTGAATGTAAGCCTTAATCGCCCGGCTATCGGCTTTGGCTGCTGTCTTCGCTGCGGCGTTCATCGCCTTGGCGAAGGTATTAGCCGCTTGAATGTCAGTCCGTTGCCGAGCAGCCGACCCGGACGACACAGCCCGGGCATAAGTCGCCGCCGCTTGAGCATTATCCCGTGCCCGCGTCGCTTCCGCCCCATTCTGGGCACGAGACAACGTCTCAGCAGCCGTCAGCACCTGAGACATAGTGGTCGCCGACTGCACGGTCGACCAGAACGCGGCCGCTGCCGTGTTCTTGGTATTGACCATCGTCGCTTCATTTTGCAGAAGTGCCTGCCGGTAGGCCTCTAACGCACCCTGAGAACCACTTTGCAACCCGTTCTGGCTGCCCAGGTTGGACCCATCGAGGGCGGCTTGTGCCCTGTCGCTGGCCCGCTTGTAGGCTTCCTGGCTGGCCGTTAGATCGCCTTCCAAGGTACTGAACGCGGTCGCCATCTCCTGACGATAGGTCGCGGCAGCCGAATCCTTGTCACTCTGTCGCGTCGCTGCGGCCTGCCGTTCGGCTTGATCATAGGTCTCTTGGTTCGTCAGCAAAGATTGATTGTATTGGTCTTGTGCACGCCCGTTTGCCGCCTCTTTAGCCAATCTTGCTTGTTCGATCGCCGAGCTATACGCACCGTAGATCCCGTAGTAGAACTGTGCTGCTTGGGCACTTGATTGAGCTTGGCTAGGGGCGGGAGTGTTAGACCGATAAGGTGGAGGATTCCACAGCATATTGGAATAGTGGTATGGCTCCCCACCTAACGTGGCTGCGATCTGATTAAGAGCGTCTTGAATGGCCTCATTGTAAGTATTCTGTGCGACCGCGAAGGCCTGATTGTAAGTGCTGAGCGCCCGTGCGTCAGCTGTATCTCTGGCGGTCTGAGCGGCTTGCAAGGCGTTAGTGCGTGTCGTCGATGCGGTTTGGTCGGCCGTTTGCTTAGCCGTCCACAACTGCTGTTCACCGTTGGTAAACGCATCGGCGGCGCCGCGAATCTGGTTGTTGGCACTGTCGGTCGCCTGTTGGACGGCATTCACGTAGCTGGCGATGGCTGCATCGATGGCGGCCGTTAGGGCCTGATCGGCGGCCAGAACCGCTTGGTCGTACTGCTGGTTGGCTGCGGCATCGGCGGCTTGCTGGGTTGCGGTCGCAGAGTCAACAGCGGCGTCAAGCGTATCGGCTGCGATGTCGCCGCCAGCAGTGCGGGCCGTCTCGGCTGCCTCGATCGCTTGGCGGGCAGTCTCGACGGCAGCTTCGATGGCTGCATTCAGAGCAATCAAGGCCGGATTAGTCGCTGGTGTTCCAGAACTGCCGCTGCTGCTTCCCGAGCCAGACCCGCTTCCAACTCCGCTACCCGATCCTGAACCACTACCACTACCGGTCCCTGTGCCCGGTTCGGCTCCTGGATCGGTATCATAAGTGAAGCCAAAATTGACCCACCCGGAGGCCGTTTGGACTGCTGGAGTTCCGTTGGTTTGAACGGCTCGCGCCCGGACTGAAACCGTGCTCGGCGAAAGTGCGGGTACCGGGGCAGAGACAGTCACGATTTGATTGGGCGCAGCACCCACAGAAGCATCAGGGTTTCCGTCGCCATTCCAATCGAATTGGAGAACGTAACTAGTCGCTCCATCGGGATCGGAAAGGCGGGCATGGATCCCTGTTTGACTTGTCACATTGTCACCAAGCGTGCCGGTGTCGACGGCCAATTGCAGAAGACTGATTGACGGGGCTTCGTTGACTGAGCCAGTCCCCAATTCTGTCCCACCGCCAGAACCGCCGCCCGTTCCTGAACCTGATCCGTTGCCAGATGAAGAAGGGGAACCCGTTCCGCCGGTGGATGAGCCGGTGCCGGTCCCCGTGGTTGAACCGCCACCGGTCCCACTGGCACCGGTACCTGAGTTGCTGGTCGTCCCGCCGCCAGAACCACTGCTACCGACTGTTGACCCGGTGCTGCTGCCAGTGCCTGTTGTAGTGCCGGTCCCCGTTGCTCCGCTGGACCCGCCATTTGAACCTCCGCCAGTTGCGGTACCGCTTCCAGCTCCCGTGCTGGTACCGGACCCTGCCGTGTTACCTGTCCCACTCCCCGAACCACCACCGGTCGCGGTACCGCTGCTTGAGCCAGTGCCGCTGCCAACGCCCGATCCGGTCGTACTGCCGGCCCCGCTACCTGAACCGCCTCCCGTCGCAGTACCGGTGCTAGAGCCGGTTCCACTGCCAACGCCCGATCCAGTCGTACTACCTGTACCGCTCCCCGAAGCGCTGCCGCTGGTGGTCGTCGAACCTGAGCCACCACTGCCAGTGCCGCTACCGGTTCCGCTACCACTGCCAGTTGCTGAACCGCTGCCAGACATCGAGCCGCTGCCAGACATCGAGCCGCTG
>JAIXVG010000302.1 GCA_027483145.1 Planctomyces sp. | reverse complement strand
CCTTCAACCAATCTCAATTCGTCAGAATCCAATAAGACCTGGTGATATCCCGTTACCGAGTTCTCCAGCGTTGCCACTTGCCCGGCCAATCGCCCCAGGGCACTTTTCGGTTCGGCCAGCAGGCCTTTTGCCGATGACATCAGGGGATGGAAGTTCCCCAGACGCGATGAGGGTTCGTGCTCAGAAATCAAGCTTTCGACATCCTCGGCCAGCGTCTCGCTCAATGCGCTGTCAATCAGCGCCGGACGCGCCAACAGGTCACCGAGAGCGGGGAGTGACGCAGGATAAGTGAAGTCACTTGGAGCATCATCAAGCTCCGCCTTTAGTGACGTGAGACGAGTATCGAGATCATCCAGACGTTGCCGCTCTCGCTGAAAGTCCTTCACCAGATCATGAAAACTCTGGACGATACTTCCGGTAATCTCTGCCAATGAGACTTCCGCATCAGAGTCCAGGCGGATGCCCACTTCGTCGGCAAGCTGACCGAGTTTCTCTGTCGCTTGGCCAACCTTCAATTCTTTCAGCGAATGCCCAAGCGTTCCGGGTGCCGTGTATTGGAGTCGCTGAGTGGAGCCTTCCGGTTCCGAGGTACCGATGGAACCTTCCAAAATGTTCGTGATCTTCGCGAGTGAACGAGTGAAGACTTGGATCGGAAATCCCTTCACGCCGGTCACGGCGTCGTGCAGTTCCGTGCTCAATCGCCCAATGCGGTCGATGATGCGTTGCTTGGCACCGAGTGCGAAATCGACGAACAGACTCGCCTGACCGATCCGCTTCCAGAGTGGTTCGAGGTCATTCTCAAAATTCAGCATCTTCAAGGTGTCGTCGTGCTGAAGTTCGCTGTAGCCGTCGGCACGGTAGACAAAAGAGATGTTCTGCCGCGATTGCAGCCGACGTTTGGAACATTCAATGAATTTGGCTTGGTGCTCTGCCGGTTGCTTGGCGTCTTTCCACGCAGATTCAGCGACATCCAGCCCATTTAGACTGGCTTCCGCGTCGTCGAGTCGCTGCTTGGCATCACGAGTCTTAGTTCCCGGTCGGATAGCAGTTAATGGCGCGAAATAGTCGACGACTTTACCTTCGCCGAAAACTGCTTTCATTTTTTCAACGATTGCCGGGTAATCGTCGTTCAGCCAATTCCTGGCTTCAGTCAATGCACCGCGAATCGCACTGCGCTTCACCAGACGGTATCGCTTGTCGTTCTTCCGTGTGGCGGCCGAACTCTCCTGAGCGAATCCAGTCTCGCACAACAGCGCCATCCATTGAATGAAAACATCAAGGGGCTTGGCCCCTTCCCAGGTGTAACCCCAAAACCATTCCTGTTCCGCAGCGCTGTAAGACCATTCCTGTCCGCGTGAGACCATCCAGTCGCAGAGCCGATGCAAAAAGGCGGGAAGTTGCGGCTCGGCATTCTCGCCCAGCGTCGTGAACAGGCCGAATCGCTCGGCGTCGTGATATCCGGCCGCCTTCGCTTGCGGCGAGATCTTCATCCGTCCGAGTATCTCCAAAATCTCTTGCACATTGACGCCGCTCTTCTCATCCAGGGCAGCAAGCGACTTCGGAGTTGGCAATTGGACGAACAGATAACGGAATGCCTGGAACAGCTTGTCGCGGTCTTCGTCCTTAAGAACGCCGCTGGCGCGCATCGGCCAGGCGATGCGCCCTCGCGTGTCGAGTTCACGTCGCCAAGAGTGGATCGAATCACGAAGCGGTCGAAGCAGTGATTGCAATCGGTTGGAAAACGCCGTTGTGAACCGCTGCGTCACGATCTGGAATCCCTTGCAGTCCTTCTTCGGGAGACCGATCGGATGCAGGACGTATTCCTCGCGGGATGAGAGCTGGTAAAGCAACAAGTAGTCGCGGGCATCTTTGAGCAATTGCGATGTCGGTTCCGCGAACTGCTCGACCAAATGCCGTGACGAAGTGAACGCGACGACTGGAATTCGCCCCTGAGTCGCAAACTGCGTTGTTGCCTTGTTGCAGAGTTCTTCCAGATCACGCACGCTTCGCACCCAGGCGAAAATCACCTTTCCATCAGGATGCAGATGGAGCCCTCGAAACGTGACCAGTCCGCCAGCTTTGCCGCGACCACCAGGACTGGTGGTGATGGCAACGAGGTCACCTTTCAGACCAGCATCGACGGCATCGTATTCCCAGTTCTCATCCAGCGAACGCATTGCCCCGGTCAGAATCTGTCGTGCCCGATCTGCTTCGCTCTGCCCCTTGCAGGCCTTCATGGCGGCTTCATGGGCTGCGCTCTGGTCGGGTTCCCGGAAAATGAGCGACGTCGTCCCTTGTCGACGGAATCGAAGGTTCAGCCGTCCCAGCATGTCGATGCTGGGGCCGATGTGCGTCGCCGTTTCGGCCGGCACGGCGTCAGTTCCGACGAGTTCTCGCCAAATTGCCCGCGCAGCATCCTCGGCGGCCGGATGCGGATACAGCATCGACACCAACTGCACGAAATCGCCCGCGCTCGTCGGCACCAGCAGGACAAATCGCCCACCCGATTGGACTACACCCTTCGTTTCATGAATCGAGTAAGTCGCCAGGTTGGCGATCAACTGAGAGCGGTCGAGCGGCTGATCGACGCCACTCAGGGTCCATTCGTCACCATCGCCGCGAGTGAACTTGCCCGCCCGCAGTGCCCGACTGATGTCCTGATCCGACCATTCGACCCGGTGATAACGAATCGCGAGTGGCTCGCCGTACTCATTCGTGCCGGCCAGCAACGCCGTGCGTTGCTCGTCGGACCATTGGCTCAAAAGCACGGGCAACTCGCCGTAAAGCAGTTCGCGGGCGCTGTCGCGGAATTCGCGAGGCACGTTGAGTTCTTCGATGGCCCTGTGGTCCAGCACATACTCGCTCATGCGGCTGGAGACACGGACGGCTTCGTCGAACAAACTACCCACCGTGCCGTCCGTCGGCTCCCGCTTCGCACGGCGGCCACTAATCACGCCGTCAATGTTGGCCATTGCGACGTTGAACCAACCGAAGTTGCCGCCGCTCATGGCGTAGGCGGCTTCGACCAAACCGGCGGGGTAGCTTTCGCTCAGCCGATTATCATCCTTCAGGAGTTGCACGAAGCTGCTGACGTCGGCAAAGGCGTTCTGCGACAACTCGACCAGCTCAAATCGCCGCGCCGTGCTGCGAATCTCACGGAGTTCATTTCCAATGGCGGGCGAGCAGAGGGCCACGTACCGCAGCCACGGCAGTTTGCCACGGGGGTCTTCTTCCTTGATCGCCTTGCCAATCAGTTTGATGGCTCGACCGTCGAGATATTTCATCTCCTCGACTTCGAGTCCGTAGGTCGCAGCTTCGGCGGCAGTTTCCAACTCGTCGAGCGCGATCAGCACATACTTGATGCCGAATTCCTGGAGGTAGGCGTAGGCCGCTTGGCAGAGCCGTGTGACCAGAGTCGCGTCTTCATAGAGATCTTCGTCGCTGTGTTTCGCTGAAACTTCCAGGGCCGCAGCCAGCTTCTTTTCGTCGAACCCGCGCACCAGTAGTCGGTCGTAAGCTTCTTTGGCAATCTGTCCCTGAATCGACGTGTCGAATTCCCCTTTGGTCAACGGCAGCAGCGCCTTGTAAAGACCGTAGCCGAACCAGTTGTCGATGTTGTGCGATTCGGTCGCCACCTGGGCGTAGCGGATGTAGAGGCCAAGATACTGGTCCCGGTCGGCATCATTGTGGAAGAGCTGTGCCTTGGCCAGATTGCTGGATGCATCCCGCACGTACCAGCCGGGCGACGTGTCGTTGATCTGGCTCATCAGCTCATAGGCCAGACGCGACTTACCGATACCCCACTGGGCAATGATGGCGAAGACGTGCGCGAACTTTTCCGATTCCTCATCGACCAGATGGATGAAGTGTTGGAACTGGTTAAAGAACTTCGTCTGGCCCACGATCGGATGCGTGAGCGGATAGCCCGATACGCCGCCGGCAGCCCATTTGTGTTTTTTCTTTTCCACGCTCACAGCGTCTCTCGCTTTCGTGTCGCGCGTCCGTCGCTGATGGTATTGATTGGTTTCATCCCGTCACTCGCTCCGCCAGATAGTCCGGCAGCTCGCGTCCTCGCGTTGTGCCCGATTCACTCAGTTTCTCGCGTGCCCATTGTTCGCACGAGGAGCGGATCGCGGCGGTCAGCACGCTTCCCAACCGGTAAAAATACTTGCTGCCGAAGGCTCGATAGCAACTGGTTGAAAACTCGTCGTCGATCACGAATCCGGGGCGACGTCCGCCGCCTGCACCGGGCTCAAACCGCCAGATCTTCTTTTCCAGGAGCAAACGCACCACGAGGGCCAATTGCTGGTCGAGTTGTGCCGCATCCTCCGGCCGTGCGAGCAGCGTGACATCGAGCCGAGCTAAAACGCGGCGAACCAGGTCAGCCAGAGTGCCGCAGAGGATTTCGTCACCGTCCGGTGTCGTGACCACCACGTCCACACGGCTTGGTTCATAGGGATTGGAGAGTTGGTCCTCCGCAAGTTCCAGCGTTAAGCGACCAGAGATTTGTTCTGCTTCCCAAGCTTCCTGCACGAAGGCGACCTGCGCCAGCAGAGTGATCCACGGGCGATAGAGCACCCACCGCATGACAGCTTGGGACTCGATGTCGCCGCCTACTTGTTCCGCATCCGACAATGGTCCGCAGTTACCCTTGAGGACAAACGTTAGGTCTTGCGGTTCGGTTCCATCGACAACCGGCATTTGTAACAGGCGGCCATTGCACCAGGTCCGCTTGGGATCGAGCGGTTCAACCGCCGGCAGCGCAGTAACGGCCTCGCCGCGTTGCCCCTCGATGATTTCCGCAGTGGCACCGATCACGCGGAGCAGCTTGGGCCAGACGACCGCTTGTTCCGCCGGAGCACCAAAAAGCGCCGTTTCGAGTGTCACGTGACCGGTCGATTGCAGACTGGCATGAGGCAGTTCGTCACGAATCCGCCGGCTGGCTTCGCCGAGTGTGTCGATGGCCTGACACAGCTCTGCCGCGTCGCGGCGCTTCCCAGCTTCGCGCAGTCGAGCACTGACAATCCGCAGCCAAGTGGTTCGCAACTCCGACTGGCAAGCGAACATGGCGGCAATAGTCTCGTCAATGTTGGGCAGCCGAGCGTCAAGCTGAACCAAGCCTGCACGGGCCATCATGCATCCGGTTGCAGTGTCAAGACTACACAGCCCCAACTGCAATGGTTCGGCCAGCGCAGACGATACCCCACCCGCTGACTCACCAGTCGTGAGCAACTCTCGCACAGCTGCGATTGCCGCCGGAGATGCGGTCATGCCGTATCTCCGTTGCTGGGCAGGGCACTCTTTGTTTCTTGAATCGCTGAGTATAGAGCGTCGATATCTGTAAAGAGCGGCGGTTCACTGGCGACGTCGATTCCGACAACCGTCAACCGCTTAAGAATCTCGCGATCTAGTGATGTGTCGCCGCCTTCTAGAGCTTTTTGAGCTGTCTCGACATCGCCCTCTGAAATCTTCCTCTCAATCAACGCTTCAACGAGGAACTTCGCAGCATTGCACAGGGGATCAACAAACTCCCGAAGTGTGACACCGCGTCGTACCGCGTCGCCAATCCGTTTTTGTTCGTCGAAACTGAATTTTGGAACCTGAACCGCTTCGATCGCTGGTTTCGTTGTGTTTGGACGCACCGACGTGATTGAGATTGTCCGTTGAATCTGGGCTTGCCCGACAGTTGAAGCAAAGAAGCAAGCAAGGAAAGCCGAATCCCAGTCGCTTCCGACGTTTGTCACCCGCAAACTGAAAGACGGGAATACCATGTTGTGAAACTTGCTTGTGATGTATGCAATGCGACCGGTCGAATTGCCGCATTGCACACAGAGTACATCGCCAGATCGCAGGCGATATCTTGGCTTATCGCTCAACACTGGATTGACGTACTCAAGATCGCTCGTATCAACGACGAGGTTTTCTTTGATGTTCGTGACTCGCAGAAGTGGAGCACCTTCGTTACGCGACCAGTAATCTTCTGTGGGCATAAAACCGTACTCAACGTCTCCAATTTGGTGAACTGGAATTAGCTGAAGTCCCGTGTCGCTGACACGATTTAGTGCGGCTTCTATACGCAGGAACTCGGGTTTGTAGTACCACCCGTCGATTCGATCCGAGACCATTCCTGAACTAACGCGCTGGTGTTTTTCATCCTTAGGAGCCGGCTTCGAGGGGGCTTGTGATTCACCTAGCAACAATTCTTCAATTCTGCCTCGCGCTCCATTGATGTCGCATTGGGACTGTCGGACGAAGTGCCCTGCCAGTCGTACTTTGTCGCCGATGTATCGCTGTACTGTTCGGCTCGGCTTCAGTAATGGGAGTCGCTTGAAATTGTAGAGATAGATATGGTGCTGAACCGCCCCACCGGCCTCGCGCCGCATAATGGCCTGTGCGATTCGACATGAAAGCCATGCCGCCACAAAAGAACTGTCGAAATCCTGAGAAGGAAGTCGAAATTTGATAGTGTCTTGATTGGAATTTGCTTCGGGGATGTGCTCAGGAATGACGGCGCATAATCCTACGGTCCCGGAAGTCGAGACGATGACGTCGCCTCGTATCAGGCGAGATTTTTCTAACAGGCGGTGGGTCTCTGGTGTCACAAAACTCAGGGCATCCTCATTTAGCAGCGGTGTCCCCAGCGATTCCGCCTTCAGATAGGGAATACCATTTTCCGCTCGCGCCCATTGGATCTCGTTGCATAGAGCGTAAGCTCCAAAACACCACGGATCGGAGACATCACCAATCAGCGGTGAGCTAATTCCGCTTCCATCGATGGCCATTCGTGCCCGAAAATACTCAGCGGAATAGTAGCCGGTATCCAGTCTTTCTGGAGTGACTTCCCGTGGTGGAACTCGAATCTGCAAGCTGCGATCCATCATTCACCCCTCACATAGGCGCCGGTGATCTTCGCCAAGTCGTTTGACACACCTGTGCTGTAATCCTCGACGTTGTTCTTCACCTCGTATCCAAGGGTATCGGCTACGGCCATGAAGACGTCGGTCTGCGGTTCGTCGGCGAATTTGGTCGCGTCGTCATCGCGGGCGTGACGCTTCTGCAAATAGAGAATGCTCGTTTTTGCGCCCGTCCCCGAGAGCTTGAATGTGTCCGCCGGCAAGCTGATCACAGCCTTGACGATCGCCTTGCCGCCGTGGAACTGGCCGGTCTCGGCGTCCTTCTTGCCCATGATGTATTCGCGGACATACTTGTCGCCGCTGTTGCATAGCACCCCATCGGGGAGGATGATTAGTAGCCGGCCACCAGGCTTGAGTAATTGCAGGCAACGGTCGAGAAACAAAACCGCCGGGTCGATGCTCGTCGGTTTCACGTCGTTCCACACGCCTTTGCTGTTCGGACTTGCTCCCATCGCCAGGCCGGCTACGGTTGGCTCGTAGGTGTAACCGCCACCGCGACCTTCCCGCTCCTTCATGTCGCTGCGGAACTTCACGAGGATCTTGCCCATATCCTCTTCATACTGCTCGCGCGACTTTTCCTGTCCCTTCTTGAACTTCGGTGTGCCGAACGGAGGATTGGTGCAGATCAGGTCGTAGCTGCACGGCTTGAGTTGGTCGCTCGACAGCGAGTTCTGCGTGTAGAAGATCTTCGCCTTCGCCGCACCCAGCAGCGCCATGTTCACGCGGGCCAGGGTTACCATCATCGGTGCAGAATCGGCCCCGACGAAGCTGTGCTCGCCCATGTCGCGGAACAATTTTTCCCGCGCAGCATCCGGTCCGGTTTCTTTGCCCGCCAGTTGAGCCAGCGCCCGCTCCAGATACCCGAGCGCCACTACACCGAAGCCATACGTCCCGCAAGCCGGGTCGCAGTAGCGAAAGACCGGCTTCCCCTTGGCATCGCGGGCTGAGAGGAGTTCAGGAGTCTCTTCAAGGATGTCGTGAAACGCGATCTCCAGCATCGCTTGCTTGACCGGAGCCGGAGTGAGGTAGATGCCGAGGCCACCTTTCGAATCGAAATTGGCTCGCAGAAAGACATCGAACGCCCGGCCGAGCACGTCGCCCGCGATATCCGACAATCGGCCTTGCGGCTTGAGTTGCTTGCCCGAGTTGTCTTCGACTGGCCCCAGATTCTGGATCAGTTCAAGGATCGTCTCGTAGTTTCGCACCTGCTCCAGCCGCAGATGCGCGTTCCGGTCGAAAATCGGATGCGATTCGCCGGCGTCGTCGGTGACGACGTAATCCTTGTGCATCTTGAAATGGTTGAACGCCGACTGAATCTCGGCCACCGCCTGCTTGCCGTGCTTCTTCACATACTCGTAAGTGAAAACTTCTTCGAGCTGGAGCTTCTTCACTTCGTGCTCAAAGCCGAGGTCTTTCGAATTGTGGTGCAGTCGGAACGATTCCAGAAACAGCAGCTTGGCGACTTCTTCAATGATGTCGTTCTTGCCATTCACCCGATCCTTGACCGTCTGGTACACCTGCTCATGAAAGGCGTTAAAGCCATTCATCAGCCGGTCATACATCTTCAGCGACCACCGCCGCGTCGGATCGGCCTTGATCCGCTTGTAGTCGCCGATTTCCACCAGACTCGGCAGCCGGTCAATCTGGTGGGCCGGATACTCCAGGTCAAAAATGGCTTCATGCTCGCCATCGGTCACCACGCCGAACTTGGGAAACTGATCGTCGGCCAGGTCGGTCGGGG
>JAIXVG010000527.1 GCA_027483145.1 Planctomyces sp. | reverse complement strand
AAGGTGGCTGTCGTAACTCGCAAGTCACCGTCTTGTTGGTTTCAGGCAACTTCTGGCTACGGCAGCCATCAATGCCTGCGGAGCCGCTGAGCACACAATGCTACTCAGCCGCTTCAGGTTCATCGGCTGTCTCTTCAACATAGACCTTGGCAGGCCGGCTGATCACCGCTTCAGTGACGCCATTCTCGGCGAATGTCACATTACTGTTGGTAACGGTCGTAGAACCGGTGGCAGCAAGTCCCGATCGCCCGTTGGCATGTAACTGGATGTTTGTCAGTCGAACATCATCGCAGAGGTTCTGCGCATGAATTCCATCGACCCGGAAACCAAAGATTGTTAAGTCCTTGATCTCGATATGCCGGACGTTGTGCAGCGTGACTCCTACCGAATCGGCTGCAAAGTCAAACCGCTCACGAGCCGGTTCAGTGGCCGCTTGTTGTCGATAGTAGACTCGCTGTCCGTTGAGGAGATACTGACCGGGTTCCAGTTGGTCAACACGCTCTGTCAATGATAGTGGTTGTTCAATCGTCAATTGTTGCAGTTGCTCTCGTTCCCGGAAGAGCTGAATAAACGTCCCTTTGGTCAGCGACAGCTTCCACACATCGTCCGAGACACGTTCCCAACCACCGGCCGGGACTCTGCGTAAGCCACACAGAATGGCCCCATTTCCTTCAATGGTAAAAGGGACGGTCGGATAACCACTGGAGCGCGGTCCCGAAAGCGAGATGCTTTCGAAATAGGGCAGACTTCCCTTAGCGATTACGATGTGGTCACCGCGGTCAGCAAGTGCGATACCACGACCAATCGTGCGAACTGGTCCAGTGAGGGCACCTTGGGGAATAGCTACACTTCCATTAAACGCATCATTACCCAACCTATTGTCGACATAGATGTTTGCGGCGCGCGCAGCTGAAGACGCAATCATCAGCCCAAGGCAGCAGTTGGCGCAGAGCACTGCAAAACAGAGACGGTTTCTGAACATAGTTTGTTTTCACGCAAGTTGACGTGGCAGGACCTGATACCCAAGCAGGCTAATCGCTGCCGGAGGGGGGCCGCCAGACAAAAATGCGGAAACAACGCGGGACTTATGTGACTGTTCGAAAGCGAAGCGACGGTAGCAATGCCCCTGAATCCACTCCCTGCGAACTGCAGCGAAAAGGCCAGAAGTAAGCGATTGGTGAGAATTGGCAACGTAGCGGCCGCACGAGGACCCCGACACGACCGGACAGCGCGAGGCAACTTCTCTGACTATGCTCAGCCAGTACCACCACTCATGCGAACTTCCAGCCACACAGACTCATCGCGGCTCGTACAAAGCTAGCTGCGAGCGCTCATTGGAACGTAAGAACGTTCAGCCGGTCCAATGTAGTTCGACGAAGGCCGAATGATCTTGTTATCACTCAGCTGTTCCAGAATGTGAGCACACCAGCCAACGATACGGCTGGCGGCGAACACGCACGTAAACAAGTCGCCTGGAATCCCCATGTAGTGCTGCAGGCTGGCCGAGTAGAAATCGACGTTGCAGTTCTTATGGATGGCTTCAAACACTACTCGTTCCATCTCAATCGAAATGTCATACCAGCGGGTATCACCCGTTTCGACACCCAACCGATGGCTTAAATCTTTGAGGTGAATGGCCCGCGGATCTTCAACCTTGTAAACCGCATGGCCGAATCCCATGAACTTCCCCTTTTGGGCGCGAACGTTGTCGACCCAGGGCTTCACGTTTTCGACCGATGCAACTTCCATAAGGGTCTTGAGAACTTCCGTGTTGGCACCACCGTGCAATGGTCCCTTGAGGGCACCAATCGCACCCGTCACGGCCGAGTAAAGATCGGATAGCGTTGCAGCCACTACCCGGCCAGCAAACGTACTTGCGTTCAACCCATGTTCGGCATGCAGAATGAGAATCAGGTCCATCGCTTTTGCCGCATCGGCCGAGGGGACCTTGCCACTCATCATGTACATAAAGTTGGCAGCATGACTGAGGTCTTGGCGAGGGGCAATCAGTGCCTGCCCTGTCATGCGTCGCTTGATCGCAGCCACAATCGTCGACATTTCGGCCGTTAACCGAATCGACTTTTCGAAATTCGCTTCAGGCGAATTATCTTCAGCAAGAGGATCGTAGACCCCACTGACAGAGACTGCCGATCGAAGTGCCGCCATCGGGGGAGTGTTCGACGGGATGGAATTCAGAAAATCAACAACCGGAGGTTCCATCTCCCGGTGATGGACCAGCAAATCGTTGAATTGCTTCAACTGGCTGGCGTTGGGAAGTTCCCCCTTAAACAGCAGGTACGCCACCTCTTCGAACGTGCTGTTCGTGGCGAGGTCGTGAATGTTGTACCCGCGGTAAATCAGTTTCCCGAGGTCGCCATCGACATCACAGATGGTCGAGTCGGCCGCTACAACACCCTTCAAACCTTTGAGCGCCTGCTTTTCCTGGGCTGCATCTGCAGTCATGACAAACTTGCTTTACTGGAGGAAGGGATTGAAGTCGGACCCACAAACAACCCCGCGGCCAGTCCGATGCTTTCAGACTAAACCTGGAAAAGTTGCGAAACCGGACCCGTCTTGTGGGACAAAACCTTATGCAGCGACTTGAACGCTGTCGCAATAATGCCAATCGGCTTTCAAGAACGATTTTGCTGATACCAGAGTATAGAAGTATTCCGTAATCACTTCAACGACAGGTATTTGACCGCTAGAGCCTTTTGCTTTGTTTAAAGGACGAGGGTGGCGGGGGCGCCGTTTTAGAAGCCCGCGGGTGAGAAACCCCTACGCGTTGGGGGCGTCCGGTTCGCGGCGCACCCGAGCCACCCAAAGTTGATCTTGCATCGCTTAGAAAAAGCAAAGGCCCTTTTTTACCAAGGATCGCTCGAAAACCCCAAAAATCGCGGCTTGATAACAGCGACCGACCAACGACCATCACCAGGCGAAACTGGGGCCCCAGTCAGTGGTTCTACAGCAAAAATCTGCTCATTCTGGCTTCTTGGCTAAAAAAAAAGAAAGCAGCCAGCCCCTTGTTCGCCGGAGCCGGCTGCTTTCTTGCAATTTCTCAAGTCGAGTATCGCCAGGTTTTGGGGCGTCCTAGAGCCGCGGCCCGCGACCAACTGCTGGGGCGGCTGGCTGATTGCCTTGTTCTGCCTTCGCAGCAGCCCGGGCATTGACCTTGGCCAGCAGGTCTTGAGCGGCCATCAACTGGGCCATTGAAAAGTAGGAACTATCGGGCAGACCGCCAACGTGACGCGTCACCTTGTTGGCCAGTTGTTCCCAGCTCATTTTGTTGGCGATATGCCAAGCAGTTGCCTGAGCAGCCTTCGAGTCAACCTTTTGCTGACCAACCAATTCCAACAGTTCAGGCAGGCGAGGGTCTGTCGAAACATCTTCGACCTTCACCAGTCGGTACTCCATGCGAGGCGTCGGTTCGGCCTTGCCGTGCTCAAGACAGACGGAGTTAAACGGAACCGAAACCACCGCTTCGGGAGGGATCGAGAAAAACCCACCCCCACCGCCACCACCTGGGCCGCCGCCACCGCCGCCCAGCCCACCACCACCGCCGCCACCAAATCCACCGCCAGTGGCTTGCCCACCGCCCCCACCTCCGCCAAGTCCACCACCACCGCCGCCCAACCCACCACCACCGCCGCCCAACCCGCCACCACCAAACTGGGCATGAACGGTCATTCCCACGGCAGCCTTAGGAAGCTGAACCGTTATGGCTTCGTTAGTCTTGTTCTCGAAGAGGACATGCCCCTGTAGCGAATCTTTATGGATCAACTTTGCCGAGATTTCTTTGGCCTCAATGGCCTCGAACATCTCGACAACCTTGGCGTTGGGATCGACCGAAAGCTTTTTGATAGGCTTCTTTTT
>JAIXVG010000519.1 GCA_027483145.1 Planctomyces sp. | reverse complement strand
GGCAGCGGCAGCAGGCCAGCCCCTCATAAATCGGTCGGCCGCCATGAGGTTGCTTCTCGAATCACTTGTTGTGGTTGGAGATTCGAAAACGCAAAAAGGGGGTGGGGCTACATCAAACCCCGCATAAAGCGGCCAGTCGTCTGGGAGTGGTTGGGGATCGATCGGGTCGGAGTTTTGTTCTTGATGATGCGTTGGGATGAGGGCCGCCCAGGCGGCCGCTCTGCAAAAGAGAATTCCGTCGATACTGGGATTTATTCAGCACACTTCTGGGGTCAGGAGGACTTGAGAGCTATGCAGAAGCTACGAAGAACCCGACGATTGGCATCGTCGGCTCGGAAAGCTGATGTTGGCTATGGGGACGACTGCTGAGGCTTAAAGTCATCGAAAGATTTATTGAACCGGCATGGCGTGTGGTCGAGATCCTTGGGCAGGGGATTAAAGACTTGCCCTCCAAGGCTTCACAGAACGGGGTCGCCAGCTTTCCAAGCGGCAAGGTTTTCCGAAACTGGGTGAATTCGCTAGCTCAAAAACGTGCGAAATTTGGGCCATGGAGTGAGTTCTGCTAAAAACCAGCAAGGCATTCCTCAAAAGCGACTCCTTTCCTGTTCTACTGGAATCTGAAAAACCCGGATTGACGGTTTTTTCGAATATTGCCAGATTCCGCTGATAACCCCTGCCCTATTCGATCGTCGGCTTGATGACGTTCTCTGAATAAGAGGCAATCAAGACGATTGACGAGGCCGGGGGCAGTGGTTGTGAGAGTTCGGCTTTGCAAAGGAGTGCGTTTGCCGTGAATACCGTAAAGAGTTTGACATCCTGTCTGGCCATTGCGTTCGCGTTGACCAGTTTGGCAAGTGTGAGCCGTGGCGAAGGGGGTGCTCCTGCAGCCGACGCGGCAGCTCAGGTTCACAAGGTGGGCCTGATCGATATGGCATACGTCTTCAAGAACTACAAGAAGTTCGAAGCGATGCGTGAAGATCTGAAGGTCGAGATTTCGAAGAGCGAAGAAGAAGCCAAGGAAATGGCTACCCAGATCCAGGCTATTCAGGGGAAGATGAAGCAGCTTCAAGAAGGGAGCCCTGAGTTCACCGCGATGGAGAAGGAATTGGCTTCGCAGTCGGCTGACTTCGAAACATTCCGTCGAGCTGCTCAGCGTGACTTCCTGAAGCGCGAATCGCAGATCTATCACACCGTTTACATGGAAGCGACCGACGCCGTCAAGAAGTATGCCGACTACTACAAGTACACGCTGGTCTTGCGGTTTTCGAAGGACGAACTTGACAAGGACAATCCACAGGCTCTCATCCAGGGGATGAACAAGCAAGTCGTCTACTATCGGGAATCGGAAGACATTACTCAGCCGGTTCTCGACTTCCTCAATCGGAAGTATCAGGGTGCATCGGCTGGAGGTGCTCCAACAAACTCGGCCAAGGGTGCCCCCACCAAGCCTGGTCCACGCTAGACCGCGCGGCGGTCTGTTGGTCGCGTTGCGGAATGGGTTTGACTGCAAACCCGCTGGCCGCGAGAGGCCGCAGTGGTCGGTTGCCTAGTTGATAGACAATTGAAAACGAAATGCGAAAGCCGGCCGACGTTGCTCGGACCGGCTTTTTGCGTTTGCCCGGGGTGAGTGGGTAAAGAGGCGGTAGCATCTCCCAGAACTGACTGATGCATCCTACTTTGTTCGGAGATCGAATGGGTTCCGAACAATCGCTACGGGGTATTCGGACAGGCGCTTGGTGGTGAAGATCCCTCGCTGACGTTTCGGGCTACGAGTTGCTGAGATTGAACCAAAACGGGGTTGCTGCGCCCTGCAAATGCCTGGAATGGACGGACTGGTATGGAACGCTTGCAGAACACGATTTCCAAAGGGGTAATGACGCGGGGAGTTGGCTTTTTGACCGGAGCCGATGTGGCGATTGGGTTCTTGCCTGCAGCAGAAGGGACTGGAATTCGTTTTCGGCGAGTCGATTTGTATGGCAGCCCCGATATTCCTGCCCGTTGGGATTTTGTGGTTACACGGCAGCGGCGGACAGCTATTTCGAATGGCGATGCCAGTGTTGAACTGGTCGAGCATATCATGGCTGCCCTGGCGGGCTTACAGATTGATAACTGTATTGTGGAACTCAATGCCCCGGAAGCACCGGGTGGGGATGGGTCGAGCCTGTTGTTTGTCGATGCTCTTATTAAGGCGGGGACGTGTCCACAACGTGCCATGAAGCCCCGTATTGAAGTTACAGCAACGTGTGAAGTGCTGGGAGAAAAGCCGGGGATGCGAATCGAGGCCAGCCCGCATGCTGGCCTGTCGATTACTTATCAACTCGACTATGGACCCAATTCACCGATTCCACAGCAATCGGCCACGTTTGAGATTACACCCGAAGTGTTTCTTAACCAGATTGCGTCGGCTCGCACGTTTGTGCTGGAAGCCGAAGTGAGTGCACTGCGAGCACAGGGATATGGATCGCGCACCACGGAAAAAGACCTGCTGATTTTCGGGAAGGATGGCCCGATTGGTAACGCAGTTCGCTTCCAAAACGAATGCGCGCGGCACAAGCTGCTCGATTGCCTGGGAGATTTTGCATTGTGTGGCTGCGATTTGACGGGCCGGTTTGTCGCACAGCAAACGGGGCACAACCATAACCATGCCATCATTCGTGAAGTGCTGAAGCGGCATTCGCAGAGGTTGGGGAATGAAGGTCGGATGCAGCGTGCGGCCTGATGTCTCATTGGTCTGTTCGCCCCGGTAGGGGGACAGAACCTGTTTTCGATCGGAGTCTTAGGACCTCGATCAGCAGGGTGTTTCGCGTGGGCTGGTTGATCGACGAGATCGCTTGGCGGGGCCTCTTGTTGCTGCGCGATCCAACCAGTCTGGCGACTGGTCGGGCTACCCGACACCGCTGACGACGTCTTCTGCAGCACGGTTAGAGTGTTCGAATCGCTTGTCGCATCACATTGCTGGACAAGCCAGCAGTGGCACCCCCAGGCTTCTAGGC
>JAIXVG010000606.1 GCA_027483145.1 Planctomyces sp. | reverse complement strand
TGAAGACGAAAACAATTCAGAAGATTTCAGAAGCCAATTCCAGGAACGGAACTGGTTCAATTTCGCGGAAAGCTCGGCAGGCGGGATTCGATTCGGTAGTGAAAATATAGCCCACCGGCGCCCACACAAGCTAGGACGAATCGCGCATAAATTGGTATTATTTGCGCATGCAGACACAGCTTTCCTTTCAGTCCAACTTTGTCGCTCGGCTCGATAACCCCTTCCAACTAGGGGATTTGCTCAACTTCTTGCCCGAAGTCTTCTTTTATGCCAAAGATCGGACCGGACGATTTGTGAAGGTCAATCTGGCGTTGGCTCAGTTACGGGGCTTTCGCCACGAATGGCAAATGATTGGGCTCAACGACTTCGATTTGCATCCTCGCCGACTGGCAGAAGAGTACGTGGCCGAAGATCACCGCGTGATGGAACGTGGGACGCCCCTTCCCAATCAGACGTGGCTGGTCCCCGATCAAGCTGGACGCCTGAAGTGGTTCGTCAGCACCAAAATCCCCCTGTTCGGAGACGGAGGCCAAGTGATTGGAGTCGCGGGGGTGATGCGCGACTTCGAAAAGACCGACAGCTTCATTCGCCCTTATCAAGGCTTTGGCGAGGTCTTGTCGTATGTGATGCAGCATTACGGCGAAGAGCTGTCGGTTCAGCTGTTGGCCGAGCAAGCAGGTCTTTCGATCAGTCAGTTCGATCGCCGGTTTAAACAGACGTTTCAAGTGACTCCGCAGCAATACATTTTGCGTGTCAGATTGAACGCCGCTTGTGAAGCACTCGTTTCAACCAACAACACAATCGCTGCCATTGCACTCAAGACGGGCTTCTACGATCAAAGCTATTTTGCCAAGCAATTCAAACGCCAGTTTGGAATTTCGCCCCTGAAGTATCGGCAGAAGTATAAGGTTGACGGGTCGGAGTTGATGGTTGATGGTTAAGATCAGGAGCAGCGGAAACTCCGATCCTGTCTTTCCCCTTAACCCTAAACGCTCAGCCCTCAACTCCTACCATTACCAACCCCGACTGCAACTTGGGATAGAAGTAAGTGCTTTTCGGGGGCATCGTTTCACCACCACCAGCGATCAGGGCCACATCATCGACGCTGCACGCGGGGACCAGCCAGGCCAGTTCGCACCGCTTCGCGGCAATCGCCTCTTCGGCCAGCGCCCAGTCATGCACATAGCTCAGAGTTAAATCCTGGCCTGCACTTTTCAGCTTGCTTAGAACCAGCTCTTGCAGAATGCTGACACCAAGCTGCTGCCAGGCGCTGCTTCGGTCCGGAGCGCGGTCGGCCATCTCGGATAAGTCTGTCACTCGCACCAGATGCCACGAGTGATCTGCTGCAACGCCCAGGCCCAACAGCGTTTCGCGTCGACTATCGCGAATCAGTTCCCAGGTATCTCGTGCCCCGGTTACGCCAGTTCCAACAGGTTCAATTTCAAAGGCCGCTCCCAGCAAACTGGCGACATCAGCCCCGCTCCGGCCCGGACCAGTTCCCTGCAGTCGATGAGTTGGCTGCACAATCAGCCCTTCGTCTTCGAGGCTGACTAACTGCGACAGGACATAGTTGGCTCCCCCCAGCGCGTCGAGCTGGCCTGCTGCCAATAGTTCCTGCTGATAGCTGAGGGAGGTCGTGTAGCGATGATGTCCATCGGCAATGAACATACTTTGCCCGCGCAACCGTGCCCGGACTGATGCAATGACAGCCGGATCCTTCACAACCCACATTTGATGGACCACACCCTGCTGATCGGTCATCTCGGCAGCAGTTATGTTCAGGCAGGCATCATCCAGCTCCTGCTGAATAGTGCGACCACGGGCGTCGTTGGCAGGCTCTGCGTATAGCCCAAAGATTGGTTCGAAGTTCGCCTGACTGGCCTTCAGCAGCTTCATGCGGTCGGCCTTGGGGGCAGCCAAAGTTGCTTCGTGGGGGAAGATGTGCCCTTCGCCCAGCGGTTCCAGTCGCAGCCGGGCCATGACACCGCGGCGGGTGTAGCGAGTGCCATCGACGACAAATCGTTGATGGTACACGTACAGAACGTCTTCCCCTTCCCGCTGCAGGATTCCGTCGAACTTCCAGTGTTTCCAGCAATCAGCCGCGCGTTGATAGCGTTCCTCTCCGGTGGTATCCCCTGGCTCGGCACGATTGAGAATCAGCCGAACGACGTTAAACGGGCTTAGTTGGTATAGCTCGTTTTGCAACGCTGGATCAATCACGTCGTAGGGTGGAGCCGTCACATCTGCCAGTGCCCCCACCTGGGCCAGGTTGTAGCGGTATCCCCGAATCGGCGCGATATCGACCATGATACTCTCTATTTTGTAAGCGGTTTCCCCACTGAGGGGCTGTCAGCTCAGGCTCTGAAGGTCACGCGGTTTGACTTAGCGTTGCATTTTTGCTCGCTCAATCAGCAGCTTCACCTTTTCGATATCTTTTATTCCGGGGGCCGACTCGACCCCGCTGGCCACATCAATTCCTGCAGGATTGACCGCCGCGATGGCTGCCTGCACGTTATCGGCGGTTATTCCACCTGCCAGAATCGGGGGTGGCCAGGTATCAACCTTGTATTGCTGCCGAATCATCTCCCAATCGGCGAGATGTCCCGACCCGCCATAGCTTCCTTCGACCCGCGCATCGAGTAAGCATCGCGACCAGGTTACCCCGGCCGCAACCGATTGCTGCCAGTAGTTATTCCAATCGGCCAGTCGCGACCCATCAGGTCGCCATGCCCGAACTAGTTCAATCTGCGGAAATTCAGTCGCAATCCTTGCTGCAAACTCGGGAGTTTCATCTCCGTGTAATTGCACGCCATCGAGGCTGGCCCCCGCGACGGCCTCACAGACTTCTTCGAAACGGGCATTCACAAAGACCCCAATCGCCTGCACGCGAATCGGAATCACTAATCGAATGGCTGCCGCTTGAGCAACCGTCACATAACGGACCGACTTGGGATAGAAGTTGAGTCCAATCGCATCGGGACCAAGCTGCGCGATCTTCCGCGCTGTCTCGATCTCTTTGACCCCGCAAATCTTGACCCACATCAACCTGTTTCCTCGCATTGGCTTTCGACTCGGTCTGTGTGCCTCAATTGAGGTCACCACCAGTCGCCACTCGTTATTGTAATCGCCCCGCAGAGAACCACACCCAACCCGGGAAACATTCCTAAGTTGAGAAACTTTCCCAACCCAAGAAACCTTCTTGATCCAAGCCCTCCCCCCAGCCAAGAAACGATCCCGAGCCGACGATGCCAATCGTCGGGTTCTTCGTCATTTCGTTCGACGATATTTTTGCGTCTAGCGTCCCCCGGCGTCGCACTGAATTCACCTCTTGTTGCAGCTCGGCCGTAGGAACAACGCGAATGTTCCACCACAAAACCACCCGACGACTCGCGTCGTCGGCTCGGCTCTCTTTTTTGCATTGGCGATTGTTGCGTAGGGGACCGGAAAGCATTCACGGTTTATCGGCGGAAGCTCTTGAACTCTCTCCAGCAACCCAAACCACTAATGGGAACTCTTGCTGCCGGACGTAATCGGTTGCTGCCAGAACCGCTTGCTCGTCTGACAGCCAACGCGTCGACCCCGATTTCGTCCACCATTTTCCTGAAGTTGGCTTCCCAAACTGCTGGTTAAGAGCACGTGATCCATAGCTCTTGAATTCCTTCAATAGTTGTTCGCCGCCGACCTCCTCAGGAACGACAAGTACAAGGTGGACATGGTTCGACATGACAGCCGCTGCGAGCAATTTCCAGCACGTAGGCCGACTGTTCGTTGGACCTCATCATAGATGCAGCGGGCTTGGAACAAGCTCAACTGGATTGGATCCCCTTTTAGCTGCGACCGCGAATAACGTTCCAAAGGGGGAATTTCACCGTCGTAGGGAGTGCCGGGAATGTTGTGAACAACTCGGACCTCGTCCGTTGATTGTGAAGGATTCTCGGTGAGCACAGAGTTTTCGAGCCGACGATGCCAATCGTCGGGTTCTTGATCTTGCATTAAACGAATACTTCCTACGAATCCACGAGCATCGCCTGGTAGCCAAGACCCATAGGTCGTCCACGTTAGGAACCACCCGTGCGCTATTCCTAACATCACTCATCCCTGCTTGCTTCGTTTATCGTTCGAGCTGCGGCACAAGAATACCACCCGACGACTCGCGTCGTCGGCTCGGCAGAGTCACTCTGTTATCTCAATCGCTGTTCGATAACCACCTTAGTCTCAATCGCCCACCCGAGCCAAGAAACCTCCCCGAGCCGACGATGCATATCGTCGAGGTTCTGCTAACCGAGTCTTTACGTCGCCAACCACCGTACGGAACCTGCGTCGGAATACCACTCTTCGGCGGAAACCATTTGGATGACAAAAAAAGCCGACGACTTGCGTCGCCGGCTTTTAAATTGTTGCCTCATTGCAAGAAGCGTCTCGCAACTACTCTTATTCCCCAGCTAATGCCATATCGGTGTTGTTCTCAGGCTTTTCGAGTTGTCCCTTGTTGCGGGCGACCCACTGGCCAACTCGGGCGATCGACTGCGACTGGGGCCGCTTGGGGACCGAGAATGTTCGAACTCGCTCGACGGGGGCATCTTCAGCAGCCGAGGCCCGGTCTAGCTGTCGCCGAGCTGTGGGAGCAGGATTCACTGGCTGGAATCCGTCAGACTCGTCATCGCTTTGGCCACGATAAACGGGGTAAGAAATCTTGCCTGCTGGAACTGGTTGATTGTTGCGACGTTCTGGATTGGCGTTCTCCAAATCGCGATCAGCAGTTCTAGCGCGATCGTTTTGTTGACGAGCAGAACTAATCGGATCAGGCTGTGGGCCGGTAACAATTTGTGTTGGATAGGCACCGAATGGCAAATAGGCGGTGCCTATCCCACCGGGTGCATAGGCCATTTGCGAGCCGATGGGAACAGTTCGCATCACGGTCATAGGTCGATTAACAACCACTTCTTCTTGCTTGTAGGTCACCTTTGTCACAGGGACCTGCCGGCTCACTGTTTTCGTGGTGTAGTTGGTGACGTTATAGGTGACTTGCCTTGTCCCTTGAACAGCCACGCGACGTGTCACGGGAATGTTTTGCACACAGGTCCGGGCTACGTACTCTCGTGTAGCGACGTGCGATGGCTGAAAGGCGCTTCGCATCTGAAAGCCCGTTCGATTCATCCAGCCCAGAAAGTTAGGGCGTGAGTCGTATTGGCAAGGCTGCATCTTGGCATTCGCGGCGTACTTGGTCTGCCAGTACCCCATGTTTTTGGTCACTTGTCGCTGCTCGGTAATGTCCTGATAGCTGACGGTGGGGACCGAGACTGTTTTCTGCTCGGTCACGGGAACATATTCGGTGAATTGGCGTTCTTCGTACTGGGTTTCAACAATGGGCTTACTGACCATTTGCTTGACCTGCTGGTATTCAACAACTGGCACGGTCTGGTAGCAGGTCTGGGAAATCGGCTGATGAACCATCACCTGCTCGGCTGCGGCGGTTTGGCAACTACCACAGTTGTCGAAGTACGATGATCGATAGACTGGCATTTGTGCTTGCCCACCGCCGCAATTGCAGCCTGGGTCGCCACCAAACATTCCAAAGAACTGAGCCTCGGCCGGTGCAGCAGCCGACAACAAGCCACCCGCTGCCAAGATTACCGCGCCCATAGTCTGACGAAGCATGGTCACCATCCTCAAAGGAGCATCCAAAACCTGGAAACCTGACTTGGCCGCTGTTATCGCTGGCTTAACGAGATTCCAGGTAAAAAAAAAAAAAAAAATTGTTTTCCAAACAATCTGCGAAATTCGTCTGTTTCTGGTCGATCTGACCAAGTTAGCCCACTAGCCCGCTTGTTGAACTCGATGGATCTGCGACTGATTGAGCCAGCTTGGCCAACAGTCGCGACCTAAACAAAGATGGACCGTCAGTGACACGCGGTATGGCCAATGAGCCAAACCAGATGTGGTCAGGCCCATCGCCGCGTGCAACTCACAAAGACCGATCAGAATGTTGTTGTCAATCAGGGAGAATTCAGCCTTCAGCTAGATCTGGTTAGTTGGCTGGGCGTCAAATTGTTTCCATCGCGCTTTTGGCACGATTTTGCAGAAACACGAAGCCCGCCAGCAGCATCTCTCGCCGAAGTGCGCGGGTTTTTAGGAGAATTCAAATTTTCGGTCAAGATCGCTCCTGACTTTGCCGATTTGCCCCGGTTGCACGTTGACTCCTAGTGCTTCAATTGTCTCTATTTCCTAGATTCTTGGGTTGTGACGTTTCTTGGCAGAACATCTTCATTTTTTCTTCCGAGATTGCCGTGTGACTTTCTTTTTGGCACGTTTCGGTGGAGAAACGGGCTGCTCCGGTCGTAACGGAGCGTTCGGATCGCCAGCCATGAACAGGTGATGGATCACGAATTGATGAACCTGTGTGACACGAGTGTGAAGGGTTTCCCTAACTCTTGAGTCTGTCGGCCGCACACTCGACGTTTGGAAACTCCCCGGGGATTTCATGCCGAGGTCGGCGTGCATTCGCCTGATATTGTCCTCGACTCCCGAGATGGCGGCCGGTACGTTACCGTCGAGTACAAATGCCAGCATTCCACCAAATCTCACTGAGTTGGCATACTGTCCACTGACAAACCGCAGCATTCCGAGTTCCACATATTCGGCAAAGAGGGGACGCGGCTTCCCACCAGACCGGCTTCGTACATTGAGTCGCTTGCACTCCAGGCAAAAGTAAATGTCCTCCCGGTTTACAGGTGGAGAGAACACGATGTCCATTCGCCCCTGATCCTGACCATTAGCCGGGTCGAGTTCGACCAACTGGGGGTCGATGCGAAACGGGAGATCGCATCGGCTAGGGGATTGCCGCAATGCACGACAAAGGGATTCCGAAACGGTGTCTTCGAGTTCGTTCCCCGCAGGAGGTGGCATTGTCTCCCACGTCCCTACGACGAGTTCAATTATCTGAGGCATCTGGGATTCGATGAAATCGACCCAGTTGTCGGGAGATCCAAAGTGCATCATGCGTCTCCCTTCGGAGAACGCATCAGGATCGTGCCAGCGATTTCGTCGGCATCATTCATCGCGGCGGTCTGTGTCCAGAACCGCTGCCCGATAGGCTTGACCACGTACAACCGATTGTTGTCGAACACCATTACTCCGCGTACCACGTCGAGAGTCGCGTGCTTGCGCGGAATCGCTTTCCGAACGACATCAAGGAGCCGAATGAGATTCGTGTCTGTATCAGGCATCACCTTGTTTACATCGGCACGTTTAACCTTCTCCAGAACTGCAATCCCGACACCGAGCAACGCGGAACCTTGCACATAGCCGCGAACTGCGAACGGGCCTGACTTAGCCCATCCGTTTAGCATCTCGCATACGCGCTCACGATACGCTTCCTGCTGCGTTCGCGTGGCTGGAATCAGCGTCGGAACCAGCGGTCGGGCACGAGTCGGACGCGTGCTGTCAATGGTGACGCGGATCGTATCCTCGATCAGGGCCTTTTCAGCGGGGAGAATGTCGAAATACTCTTCGACAAGTGGCTCAATCTTAGCGCTGGCAACCCGCACAATCCCTTCGCGATCAACGAAGTCCGCATCCGCTTGAGCTGCCGCACCGTCAACGATCTTTACCACCTTGTGAATGATTTGGCGGCTCCGCTTTGGGTCGAGTTGCGCGGTGGGCAATGGAAATGGTAATCGCAAGATTTCGTCTACGTCGACAACCTGGCGACTAACACCCCAGTTTGCCGAGGTGTGGAACAGGAAGTACCTTGCAAGCGAAGACCGAAGATAAGCTGCCAGGAACACCAATAGACTTCGGTCTTCTTTCGGTCCGTGAATTCCACGTAACGCGTCCTGAAACGAAACGTCTATGTCACTGAAAGCGACGCTAGTGAAGCCCTTTGCCACTAGCACATGAGGAGCGCGAAATATATCGGTATTGCGCAGAAGGCGGCGAACCTCGATATCCGAGGATTGGAGCGTCTCACAGTCTCGACCTA
>JAIXVG010000444.1 GCA_027483145.1 Planctomyces sp. | reverse complement strand
CTGGCATACGAAAGGGCCATCGGGTCACCGTAGCGCGACCCGGGAGGCAATGGCTCGCGGGTCGCATGGCCTCGAATGACAATTCGATTGGGTCGTTTTTTGAGGACCTCGTACAGCCCTTCAAGGTCCGCTTTTAAGTCGTCATTAAGCTCAGCCGAAAACTTCTCAAACAGGCACGGCCCACCCAACGTGATCGCCGTCCCAAACGCGATTCGCCGAACAGTTTGAGATTTGCCCGCATTTCCTTTCGACTTGGCAGACCCCTTCTTGTTCCCCCCCTGCGACCGGTTTCCCGAGCTGGAAACCTTGGTCATATTGCCCGTCGCTTGCAGCGATGGTCCCGGTGCTGCACCAACTTTTGAGTTTTCCGGCCCAAATCGCTCTTCCAAGGCATCCAACGCTGCCCGCATTTTCCCTTCGTTCTTCATCTCAGCCATCGAGACCAGCATGATGAAGAACGTCAGCAGCAGGGACATCATGTCCCCATAAGTGACAACCCATTCAGGAACCCCTGGTGGGGGATCGTCAGGTGGCAGTGCCATCGCGCGATTCCTGAATTGAAAACTGATTCAAAACGACTTGAGTTTTCTGGTCTTCTCTATCGGGTGCCACTGGCTATGCCAGTGTCTTGTATGGATTTCTTAGTTGTTACGAAAGAAGCATTCTTTGACGAACAAGTATCCTGGATCGGCTGATCGACCCCTTTGTCTCTCATCCCATTGTCGTCAGGAGTTAGTCATCGCTGCAAAAAAGAGACCGGCAATGCCAGTCGCACCCAACATCAACACGTTACGCCGCCTTAGCTGCTGTGATCTGAGCTCGCTGCTTCAATGGCAAGAAGGTCCCGAGCTTCTGTTCGATCACGCGGGGATTGTCTCCCTGCTGAATCGCCATCAGTCCCCGCACTACCACTTCGCGCATTTCCATCTCTTTGCGGCTGTAGTAGCCCAGCTTATCGGCGAACGGTAAGCAAACGGCGTTGGCCATATAGGCGCCGTACAGTGTCGTCAGCAGCGCCACGGCCATCCCTGGACCAATGGCATCAGGGTTCGACATGTTCCCCAGCATGATCACCAGCCCAATCAGCGTTCCAATCATCCCGAAGGCTGGTGCATAACGGGCTGTGGTTTCCATCAGGGCCTTGCCCATCTTGTGGCGGCTGGCAGTCGCTTCCATCTCCGACCGCATGATGGCTTCCATGATTTCGCTATCAGTGCCGTCAATGGCCATTTGGACGCCCATTAATATGAATGGGTCTTTAATCTCAGCCGTCTTGTTCTCTAAGGCCAGAATCCCATCGCGACGGGCCACTTCAGCAAACTCAACAATCTGCTTGATGGTAGGTACCAAAGGCTGCACCTTGGGGAACACAACCTTCATCGACACTTTGCCAACCGTCATCAAAACGCCGAACGGATAGGCGACCATCACTGCCGCAATCCCCCCGACGACCACCATGATAATCGACGGCGTGTCCCAGAACGCCGATAGCGACGCCCCAGCGACGATGATCGAATAGAGCATCGCCCCGTTCGCAAGAAAAAACCCGACGACAGTTGCCTTGTCCATAACTGGTCCACACGCTTACGGAGACTCTTCAGTCGTTCACCCGAATCGATGGCTTTGGTCGCCACCCGGTGCGGCTGACCACTCGGTTAACTCAACGATTCCAATCAATACGCGGTTCTTCGAGCCGACGATGCCAATCGTCGGGTTCTTCGAAACCCAGTGTTTGAGTCCTTGCTGACTATGCTATCCACAAACCGAAAGAATCTTGTCAGACGAAGCACTAGCCGAACCGCATATCCAGTTGGCCAAAACGGTTACCACTACGCCGCCTCTAGCTCTGGCCGCAGGGCCGGAATCAGGCGGACCGCTCGCGAGTAGTCGAGACACCTCTTCACCACCGTGTCGACTGTCTCTTTCACAATCAACCGCTCGCTGGTCGTCAGGGTCACAAACGTATCAGGTCGGCTTTCGACATATTGAATCAGCGAAGCATTGAGAATGAACTCATCACCATTAAGCCGCGTTAACTTGATCATGGCATCCAACTCGTAGGGTGCGGCTCTCCGCACCGTTTTATTCTTCAACCTAATCTGATCTTCACCCAAACCTGAGGATCTTCACTCTCAACTATGGATCCACGAACGGTGCGGCAAGCCGCAACCTACCACTCCACTAACCTCTTTCCATAATCCATCATCTCTCATCTATTATCGTTCGTCTTCTCTTATCGACCCAACTGCAACAGTTCATTGACCAACTGCTGGACGGCCGAGATGACGCGCGTGTTGCCTCGATAATTGGTTGAAGCGGTAATCAAATCGACCAGGTTCTTACCGATATCGGTGTTCGATAACTCAATCGAACCTGCGCGAATCGTCCCCAACCCTTGGCTACCTGGCGCTACGGGAATTGGTTCCCCCGAGTTAATCCCTTGGCGGAATGTGGTTCCCCCACTTTCGGTCAGGCCTTGTTCGTTAGAAAACCGGGCCAATAGCACTTTGCCCAAGCCACGAATCAGGCCGTTATCAAAGACGCCGTTAATGTTTCCCGTATCGTCAATGGTAAAGCTTTGCAGCGTTCCGGGCCTGGAGCCATCTTGTAACGACAAGGCTAACTGGCTGCCTGCACCGGCCGAGGCGATCCCCGATATCTGACTGAAGTCCATCGTAATCGCAACCGGACTATCCGCCGCAGTATTGCCGCTCTCTACCGAGATCTGGGCCTTCGACGGTCCACTAATTACTCCTTGACTATCAAATGTAATTGTTCCCGTTCCAATACCAATCCCGGTCCGCCGATCGCCGTTACTCTCGACGAAATAGCGATAAGTCGTGGCCCCGGCCGAGCGACTTTCCAAAACAGTTGTTACGCGCAAATCGAGGGGCTGACCTAAAGAATCGTAAACCTCGAACTCGGTTGATACCCCTCCTCCGACCGCATCCTGAGTCTTGGTAAACTGGATTGGGACAGAGCTGCCATTACGCCGCAAATCGCCTGATGAAATACTAATGTCATTCGCTTCACCACCATTTCCAGCGACCTGAATCCGACCGTTTACGTCGATAGAGACACCTGTCGCTGGTGGCGATCCGGTATTCTGAATCCCAATCGTGTCTGAGATATACTGCAGCAAATTATTAACTGTTGAAGTCGCAGTAACCGTGAAACCGGCATTCGATAGCAACCGTCCTCCTTTTTGAGGCGTGAATGCAAGCGTATCACCAACAGCAAATAATGGCGTTCCCCCCGCGTTTTGGGCAGCACTCAACAATGTCGTTCCGGTTGCAGGTGTACCACCAGCAACTATGATCGGATCCGAGTTGATCGCACTTCCCTTATCAGAAAGTGGACCTGTCGGAAGCAACGACCCTGACAATGAAAATTCTGTCGTCTTCTTGGCGATATTCAAAACACCCAATGGAATCTGCAACTTTGAAATTTGCGAGTCGACCAACTCAAATGTTTTTTGATTGATCGTATATCCTTGCACAAATTGACCCTGGTCGTTGACCAGATAGCTCGCACTGTTGAGCGTAAAGTTGCCGTTGCGGGTGTATGTCCTCCCGTTACTCCCGTCCAGAATAAAGAACCCCGAGCCTTGAATGGCCAGGTCTGATGGGCTCGAACTATTGGTCACACTCCCCTGACCAAAGTCCCGCGCAATGGCCGACACCGAAGCTCCCAGCCCCGACTGCCGCGGGTTAGTCCCGCCGTTGATTTCCGTAGGGGCAGAACCAAGGCTGTAGGTCCGCGAAAGCTGGGTTTCAAATCGTACTGACGATGCTTTGAAGCCATTGGTCCCTGCGTTGGCCACGTTGTTGCCCAACACATCGATCACCACTTCGTTTAACGCCAGTCCGTTAAGCGACGTATTTAGTGCTGAGGTCAAACCCATGTTCTGTTCCTTCCCTGGTCTTCTTTGAACCCGATGGCATCAAAGAGGTTTCACTCAGTCCGTTTAATATTCAAGCGGCTACTCCAGCCACTCGCGCTATTCTGGCTCTTGTTGTTTTCTTCTTCGCCTTTGTTCTTCACTCTTCGTATTGATTCTCAGATTCGTCTCTTCTTCGGGTGCCACTGGCTCTGCCAGTGTCTTCCAATTGTTCTTGTTGCTATGCCGCGAAAAAAGTAAGCCAAACAACAACCGGTCCTCTGGTATTAGCCCTACTTGACTGCTCGCTTCATCAGGAAAGCAGCCCCATCACTTTAGCCGCAACGCGCTAGCGTTGGGTTTCTTCGTGTTCATCTCCCGCGACTAACAAACCAAAGATTCGCCCGTTGCGGCTGATTCTCAATGCTGATTCAGGCGTTTTGTGGGATTCGAAATTCGCTACATTCAACTGCGATCATCAACTCGCGGCGAACTCCACTCGAAACCCAACCCGTCTGAATCGTCTATCGACCCAACACCGCCCCCATACCAATCGATCTTCGCGTTGGAGTCTTCTTGCTGACAGGACCAGGAAGCAGAACCGCTACAGCCGACAAACCCCGCAATGTCGAGGGAGGCGAGTGAGAGGCCGACCAAGTCAGTCGAGTGCTTCGCCGCTACCGTTTGAGGCTAAGAACCGATCCGAATTCGCGGTTCTGCCTGTTCGAAAACACTTCGATTTCAAACCAGAGCCGAACACATCAGATGGCATTCGGATCGGCACGGGGCAAGAAACCGAGGGACTTGAGAAATTCTGCCCACGCCCGCAAAGTTGCCCTGAAACTCATCTATCTAAGTAGCTCAGCAAGCCAATGACGCACCAAGCCCAGTATGCCAATCGTCGTGTTCTTTCCCGAGCATGGCCCCTGTTGGCTCCTGCCTACCGGGGCGGCGTAGCCGATCGAGGGCCATTCTCTTCCGAAGGTTATTCGCCGTGTGCCACTGCTAGCGTGCCTGGCAGTGGGGTTCAACAAGCTACACTCAGATGCTCCAGACCGTCGATCATGCTCTGCATTAGGCTATGCCGGACCCAGGAATCTAGCGATCAAGACAATGTCAGGCACTGCCCGTCCTACACAACCTACCGCCCCACGATGGCCTTCTCTCGCATCGAAGACTGCCCTGTTCGAGCTACCCCGCGGCCAGTTTCACCAGCTTCATCAAGGTCGAGCATCGCGTGTTCGCGACTATCGCCGAGTCGACTGACGCGCGGTACTTGGGCTGGCTCACAGTAAGGGCAAACAGCCGTATAGATCACCTTATGGCAATAGTCGCATTCGTGCACTCCATGAATTGGCTTACGAATCCGCCAGCGTTCGAAAACCAGGTAACTGAACGTGGCAATCACGAATCCCAACAGCAATAGCCCTGCGGCCGGTTGGCGAGGAATCATGAGTGTGGTAATCGCTACAGCGATCGATATTCCGCAGACAAGAAAAATGGTCGTCTCGACCAGCAGCCGTCGTCGCTTGCGAAAGTTGGCGATGGCTGTCGATTGAATTCGACCAGCCAACTGCAAGACAACCTCTTCCCGCACTAGCGCAACTCGGCGTGCAGGCTCCGTTTGGTTGGCCGCAGTCAGCAACCGCTCGATCGTGTCGAGCACTCGCAGTGTGGTCTCTGCGTCGAAGGCCATCTGGTGTGCCCAGCGGTTACGATACTCGCGAAGCTCGCTCACATAGCACCGCTCTAACACACCCAGCGAATCACGAAATGCATCGTTCCAATGATCCCACATGACTGCGAGTAGCAGGTGCGCATCCCATACAGGAATCTCGGCAGATGGCGGTTTGGCCTTTGAAGCTGCGCGAGCCTCTCCCGCCCCGTGGCGCCCCAGCCGCATCGGGGCAGTCGCCATTTCTTCCCAACGGTCCCCGTACCGGCGCGACATCGCCGCCTCGACCACGGGGACCAGTCCGTCCCGCAATTGATCGAGCGCGACGGCGATTTGCTGACGGTGATTCGACACGCAATCCCCTCCCCCACGCACAAAAACGCTCCCAAAGCCACCCGAAACTACCGCAAGACCGACCGAATTGAACGGATTACCTTAAGATTCGGTCCAGATGCGAATTTTTTCAGGCCACCTATAGCAATCAGTGGGGGGCGTCCGTAAAGATAGGCAAAATAATCGATCGGAAATTGGGTCATGAGGCCAATCTGCAGTCCGGCTCAAGCGATTCAACCGAACGATTGTGCCGACTTTGCCGATAGTGACTTATGGTTTGGTCGACCCGAGACTTGTTTGTTTGACCAAAGACTTGGAGCTGTTCGCCTGGAATGCACATTCATATTCGTTTCAACTGAATCCTGACGGTATTCTATCCAGACTTGCCCTAACTCTCAGGGCCTCAGAACATTTCTTGTCCATTCCCAGTCGTCGGTGAATCAACTCTAAACGCTCGCCTCAGCCATCACCGGCTGCAATCGAATGACTCCACAAACGAAGCACCAGATAGCCCATTCATCACAACGATAAAGGTCTCAGTCAATGCGGTGGTATTCGCTAATCTCTTTGCGGGTTGTGCAATCCTTCTCACGCACTCGTTCAGCACGGAAATCACGTTCTGGCGACCACTCATTCTCGCAGCTTGCGCTGGAAAGCCGCGAGCTATTGTCAGCTCAAGGACTTCAATCCAGCTCTGCTGTTTATCAGGATAAGTTTGCTCCAGGCGCAGTCATCGAGCGCACCAAGACGCAGGCACCTGCAGACAACCTGCGTCAATCCCCAGCCAACATCGGAACGCAGCTCAACGGTAACGGCCTGGAGTTCAACTTCATCCCTGCCGCAGGGATGCCGCAACAAGCAATCGATGGCTTTCAGGCGGCTGCCAATTTATGGCGTTCAATTTTGCGCGACGACATTCGCGTGAACATCAATATCGACTTCCGCCCATTGGGAAGCGGCATCTTGGGGCAAGCTGGCTCAACGACTCAAACAAACACCTACGCGCAATACCGAACCGCGCTGCAGAACGACGCAACCAGCGGCGACGATGTCATTGCCGTCACGAATCTGCCAACCGGACCGAACCTTTCGCTGTACTCATCGGCCGTTAGTGGCACTCCGGTTGTTGATAACAACAACTCGGCCAACAATCAGTCGCTCAACATCAATACGGCATTGGCCAAGGCCTTGGGCCTGCGAACGGCGGGAAATACCACTTCCGATGCAAGTATCGCGTTTAGCAGCTCGTTCACCTGGGATTTCAATCGAGCCGACGGGATTACGGCCGGAGCCTATGACTTTGTCGGTGTCGCTGCCCACGAAATTGGGCATGCCCTTGGTTTCACAAGTGGTGCCGACTACGTCGATTTCTATACCGGGGCTGGACCTGGACGAGGCGCCGTCGAAATCGACCAGCAGGTCTTTGTCGAGCCTCTTGATCTTTTCCGCCGCTCAACTGCTAGCGAATCAAACAACACCGATATCGACATCCGCGCCGACTTAGCCACCAAGTTCTTCTCCATCGATGGTGGCACAACCAACTTAACCACCTTCTCGACGGGCTCCTACAACGGCGATGGGCGGCAGGCCAGTCACTGGAAGGACGATCTGGGCATCGGAATCATGGATCCGACCGGCGCTCCAGGCGAACTACTGCAGATCAGTAACTTCGATAGGCAGGCCTTCGATGTCATCGGCTGGAACGTCACCCTGCCCGGCCCCGAAATCGGAGTCTTCGACGGCACCACTTCCATTGCCGATAACACGGGCACCGTCTCAATTGGAGCAACCTCTTTGGGCGGATCTCCTGCGACAAAAACCTTGACCGTGCGCAATACCGGAACCGCCAACCTTGTCCTCCAACCAGCAACGATCACCGGCAACGGCTTCTCACTCGCCTCTAACTTTACTGCTGGACAAGTCGTCGCCCCGGGCCAATCAACTAGCATCATCGTCCAGCTCGATTCCGCTACAACTGGCTTCAAGTCTGCCACCATTTCGTTCGCCAACAACGACAGCGACGAAAACCCATACAATTTCACGATTACTGGAACCGTTTCTGCATCGTCCAGTGCCGAAATTGATGTCCTTGCGGGTACAACAGACCTCACTTCAAATGTTGGATCGGTCAACTTTGGAGAAATCCCCGTTGGAAGCCCAGCCGTCACCCGTCAATTCTTCATTCGGAACTCGGGCAACTCGACCCTCATTCTTCAACCCGCGACCCTCACTGGTGGGGGGTTCGCTCTGACGCAAAACGTCATGGCGAGGCAAACTGTGGCACCCGGCGGGTCAGCGACAATCAGCGTCCGCATGGATGCTAACCTCATCGGTGCGAAAACTGGCGTTTTGACCATCATTAGCAACGATGCCGACGAAGGTTCATTCAAGGTCAATCTGGTCGGTAATGTTCAATCCGCCGCGCTCGGCTCAATTACCGGCAAGGTCTTTGGCGATACCGACGGCAATGGCGCTCTCAACGGCGGCGAATCCGGAATCGCCAATCGCACTGTCTACATGGACCTCAACGGAAACGGCGTACAGGACCAGGCCGGAGTAGTGACGGCCACCTACCCAGCCACTGGTCTGCCACAAGCGATCAACGACCTGTCGACCATCGTTGCGCCACTTAGCATTACAACGGCCAACGGCACGATTTCTGACATCAACGTGCAGGTCAACATTACCCATCCGTTTGCACCCGATATCGAAATGACCCTCATTGCCCCGAACGGGCAGCGAGTGGCCCTTGCATTCGATCGTGGCGGTAATGGCAGCAACTTCACCAATACGATTTTTGATGATCAGGCTGCCACCCCCGTTTCCGCCGGAGCAGCCCCCTTCACTGGCAGCTTCCGTCCCGAGCAGCCACTCAATGTCCTTAACGGCATCAACCCCAATGGAACATGGGGCCTGGAAGTCACAGACGACTTTGCTGGTGACTCAGGCACTCTGCTAGGCTGGTCTCTCAACATCACCACATCGGGTGCTGCCGAGCCATTTGCCGTCACTAACGCCACCGGCGACTACACGTTTGCTGGCCTCGCTGCTGGCCCTTACCAGATTCGTCAGGTCCTCCCTGCCAATTGGGTCCAAACTGGTCCTGCCAATGGCCAACCGCACAACATCACATTGGCCCCGGGCCAAAATGTAGCGGGCAACGACTTTGGTTCTCGGCTGAGTACACCTGCCAACAACGTGATCATTCTCGATGACGGCGATGCCGGCTTTAGCGTCTCTGGGAACTGGGCGACTGTCACCAGCGGCTACGGTAACGATCGTCGCCTCGCCAATGCTGGCAACGCAAATGCAACCGCCTCTTGGAATTTCACCGGCCTCCAAAGTGGACAGTACCGCATTGCCGCCACTTGGATTGGAGCAGCCAATCGAGCTTCCAATATCCCGTACACCGTTCGCTCGACTGCTGGCAGCCCAATTCTGCTGAATACAACGATTGACCAGCGGCCAAACCCGGCCAGCTTTGTTGATAGCAGCACGAACTGGCAAACACTTGGTACGGTCACTATTTTTGGAAACTCGTTGCTCGTCACCGCCACGAACACAACCACCGGTCTGATCACCGCCGACGCCATTCGCCTGGAGCGGCTCGGAAACGCCATTGATCTTGTCGACGATGGTGACGCAGGATTTTCGACAACCGGTAACTGGTCGAGTGCCACCACCGGCTTTGGTAACGACCGCCGCCTCGCCGCTGCTGGTAGCGGAACAGCCATCGCCACCTGGTCATTCAGCAATCTGGCAGCCGGTCAGTACCGAATCTCTGCCACCTGGAACAATCCTGCAACAAACCGCGCTAACGATGCACCCTATTCGATTCGCGAAACGGAAAGTGGCCCTTCCTTGTTGACCACGGCTGTCAACCAACGACTAGCCCCGAGCGGCTTCTCTGAAGGTGGCGTTTTGTGGCAAGATTTGGGAACCGTCGTCATCTCGGGCGACTCGCTAGTCATTCGCTTGTCGAATTCAACAACTGGCCTGGTCACCGCAGATGCCATTCGCATCGAACGAATCAGCTGATCTTCGCCCAAGCGACCAATCCCGCTGGTCGAACAACTCCGACCAGCGGCAGCGTCAGGTTTCTCGCTTCGACATTACCGTGACTCGCTGCATTGAGCCTCAGCTCGCATGCTGCAGTCCGCCCGATCGAATCATCAGTTCCGTGCTATAGACGCCATGTTTCGCAGTAAGGCGTTATCTTCGCTCGAATCGCACTTCGCCATCTACGATGGTTTTCACCACCCGGCCATTGACCTCCATTCCGCCAAACGGCGTATTTCGGCCGCGCGAATATAACTCGTCCGGCCGAATCGTCCAGCGCTGGCTGGGGTCGATCAGCGTGATATCGGCCAGCTTCCCGCCGGTCAGCGTCCCTGCAGAAATCCCAAGCACGTTGGCAGGACCCGTCGTTAATAGTCGCACCAGCCCCAGCCAGTCGAGGTGACCTGGCTCGATGAGAACTTTAATGCATACGGGCAGCAGCGTCTCTAACCCCACCGCTCCAAACGGGGCCTGATCCAGCTCTCGTTCGGTCTTCTCGGCCGCATGAGGTTGATGGTCCGAGCAGATCGCATCAATCGTCCCATCCTTAAGCCCCTTAATGCACGCCGCCACATGATCAGCTGTTCGCAAGGGAGGGGACAGCTTAAACCGTGTCTCATATCCTGCCAGCGATTCATCTGTCAAACACAGGTGGTGCGGCGCCACATCAGCCGTCACTCGAATCCCGGCACTTTTCGCCAGCCGAACTTGTTCGAGCGAAAACTTCGTCGATAGCGACATCAAATGCACGTGTCCATCGGTTAGCGCAGCCAGCGCGATATCCCGACCAACCATAATCTCTTCAGCCGCTCCCGGAATCCCCCGCAGCCCCAGCACGGTCGACATGTACCCTTCGTGCATTACCCCGCCAGCCGTTAGCGTAGGATCTTGCGGATGAGTGAAGATCGGCTTACCAAACATCCGGGCATACTCGAGTGCTCGCCGCAGCACTTCCGCACTTTGCACCGGCTGTTTGGCATCGGTAAACGCAGCCGCACCACCATCAACTAACTGCCCCAAATCCGCCAGTTCGGTCCCTGCACAATTCCGGGTGACTGCCCCCAGCGGCAGCACGCGGCAATGACGGGCACGGGCCGCCTGCAGCACTGCATACTCAGCACTCGCTCGGTTATCAACCACCGGCAGTGTATCCGGCAGCGAGGCGATGGTGGTAAAGCCCCCTGCTAAGGCTGCCATCGTCCCCGAAGCGGTATTCTCATCAGCTTCAAACCCCGGATCGCGCAATGCACTATGCAAGTCGACAAACCCAGGCGTCACCACCAACCCTGTGCAGTCAATCACTCGATCTGCACGGTTTGCTCCCGACGCTTGCTGCTGGTCAACCGGCTCAACCGCAGCAATATGCTCGTTATCAATAAGGACATTGGCAAAGTGGTCCTGCCCAGTCACTGGGTCAATCACACGCCCACCAGCTAGCAGCAGCGTTGGCATTCCTGTTCCTGTTCAGACTGCTCAGTAGCAGTCACACACCATCGTAAACACTTCGTTCATCGTCAGCTTGTTGATTCGCCGATCATGTTTGGAGCTAACGAAACCAATCGCCAGATTCTGCGAAGGGACGTTCTTCAAGTCGTTACTTGGCAATGCCTGCCTATGACCGAGCAAATCTTTTCGAATGAAAAACAAAGATTCAGCTCTCAACTTACCGCCCCGCCGCCTGCCGATTCGGTCGACCCGCCTTGCAGCACAAATACAAGCAGGCCATTCGCACGAACAATCCATTGGTCACCTGATCCAGAATCAAGCTCCCTTTTCCGTCAGCCACGTCAGCCGTCAGCTCAACCCCGCGATTGATTGGCCCCGGTGCCAGAATCAGCAGATTCGGCTTCGCTCGCTTCATCCGCTCGGCATTCAGGCCGTAAAAGTGAGTGTACTCGTATAGCGAGGGAAAGAACGCGCTTCGCTGACGTTCCGACTGAATCCTTAACAGGTTAATACAGTCGGTCTCGGGCAGGACTTCATCCAGGTTATCGTTCGCTTCGACACCCAGTCGTTCAATGTAGGGCGGCAACAGGGTCGCAGGGCCGCACACAATCACTCGTGCCCCCAGCTTGGTCAGCCCCCAGATATTCGAGCGGGCCACTCTACTGTGCAGAATGTCCCCCACCAGCGTCACCGTCAGTCCCTTGAGGTCAGGGCGATGCTCTCTGATCGTAAAAATATCCAGCAGACCTTGCGTTGGATGCTCGTGTGTTCCATCACCGGCGTTCAGCACGCCTGCCTTCAGGTGCCGCGCCAGAAGGTGAGGTGCTCCCGAAGAGCTATGCCGCACCACCATCTGCTGCACACCCATCGCCTCGATGTTACGGGCAGTGTCGATAAAGGTTTCACCTTTCGACAGGCTGCTCCCCGACGCGGTAAAGTCGACCACATCGGCCCCCAGTCGTTTGGCGGCCAGGCTGAAGCTGGTTTTCGTGCGGGTTGAAGGTTCAAAGAAGAGGTTGCCAATGGTCAGCCCGTTCAGCGAAGCCAGCTTTACTTCGCCGATTGAGGCAAGTCGCTTGAACTCAGCCGCTTGCCGCAGAATGACGGTAATCTCTTCTGCAGTCAGGCTTTGCAAACCAAGAAGGTGCTTGTGCGCCCACTGCCCGGGCGATACCGGCGCTGGTGACAATGGCATATAAATTCCCCACCGGGCACTTCAAAACCCGGTTGGTGGAATTCTTCGCTCGGCGCGTCGCTGCGCCGATTTTTCCGCCAGAGGGTTTTGAAACGATTTCGAGCAGACGGCAACCGTTTCCCGAGGAATCGTAACTAGCCCAAAGGCTCAATCCAAGTCAGTTGATGCAGCAACTTCTTGGACGCCGCCTTGAACTGAAGAAAAGCCTCTATCAAGCAGCAGCATCCGACAACCGAAACCCAATTGTCGTGCCCGAACTACCCCTCACGACTACTTCAAAACCATATTAGCCATACTGGCCGTGGCATGCTCTTCTTCGAGCGTTGTCGGATAGTAAATCAAATAGGCCTTATACGGAGCGAATGCTGGCGTGGCCCCCTCCACCACATGCTCCATCCGCCCGACATTATCAGCAATCTCAGGCTTTTGCCGAATTTTATTGCCCAGCTTGTCTTCGATCATCACGTAGATGTCTTCTGTCAGCGTCGGGTTTTCATAAATCTCAAACTCGACCAGAAACGCGCAGAAGGGCTTACGCTTTCGCACCCCACCCTGCACAATCGCGTTCGTAATCTTGCCGCTCACCGAATGCCGAACCGGCGCAGGCGGCTTCGGCGGCTCAACGACTGGTGGCGGCTCAACCGGCTTAGCGACCACCGGCGGGGGCGGAGGCGGCGGAGCTTCAACTTGCGGCTGCGGCTTCGCCACCGGCGGCGGGGGAGGGTTGATTAATTCCTGGATCTTGTCGCAACCGACTGCAAATCCAAGCAGTAACGCCACCACGGCAGGCCGAATTCGATTCACAATCACTCCTCAAGCTTGCAACAAAATCAAATCCGTCGGCTGCATTCGTGCGCGTCAGCCAATAGTGAATTACAAACCACAAGCGGACATGGACAATCACTCAGCAGCTGAACTTTCACGTTGACAACCACAAACAGCCAGGGAATCCAAGACACGGATTGGTCCTAACCATCAGCAATATGCTCGAACCAAGTGGCTTCGTATCAATTGGCTCAGCAACTCGTCATGATTCAACAAAAGCTAGCCTGACAAAATCGCCAGATCTTGTCAGCCTCCAAACAATGCCTTCATCAGTTTTTAACACAACGGCCGAACTTCATCACCCACGCGGTGCTGCTGCAATCCCCCAGTACTCCCCCGCAGCGGGGCTTGTCATTCGCTGAAACGCACTCACAACCTCTGCACGTCCACGATCGCACGCCCCCAGCAAACTTTCAAACGGGCCCTCTTCCGCCCCGGTAGCCTGCACCGTTCCCTCTGCAACGAGCGATAGCACTACCTGCTCGATTCCATCCGACCGGTCGTCATTCGCTCTCAAATGACGCCAGTTCACGTTCAATGAACCATCGAATGGCTTTGGAAACCGAAGCAGCCAGCGACCCTCAAACCCCGCAACGACTAGCGGTTCAGCGCTCTTGAAGCCGTTCCCCAGCAGCCGGAAGAAACCCCAGTCGGCTGGTGTTTCCCAAACCGTCCCCTTGGGAATTCGATTGACATACTCAACCCGCCAGCAACACGCTTCGAGCCAGCCCGTATTCACCATGCCCTCCGTGGCACCAGATGCAAGCCCTTCTCCACTCTCCCCCTTCGATAACACCGTCAGCACGCGCAGAAATCCATCCCGTATCACCTCATATTTGGGATAGCGTCCACCGTCGTAACCCAGCCATGAGTAAGCAATTCCCTGGTCAGTTAACTCAAGCTGCCGATCCCCCATTTTGTTCCGCACAACGGTCGTCGCCCCATCAACTACAGGCGACCACTCAGCCCCTAGCCGCTGAACCAGTTCAGCCAATGAAATGCCTGGGAACCGTTTGCTTTGTGCAACATTCATCCCATGCGCGGGCTCCTTCAGGTCAGAAGCACTTCGGTCACTGGTAGAATCTGCATCGATTATAGATCCTTCCGGAATCTCCATGACAATCGAGGCCCAATCCACCGCCAATGTCGTCTGAACCAATGGCGGATGGGCATACTGCGGAAGCCGCTGCTTGTCTCGCATCGATCTAACCTTTCTGCCCCGTCTCGGCAGGGTGCACCAGCTCTTCAGTCTTCGTGTCCTCAGCTCACTCAAACAGTGATCATCTTTTGCTCAATCAGCTCAAGCGTCAGCAACGTCCAGAGCCGACGATGCGAATCATCGGGCTCCTCGTTCTAAACTCGACCACCGCCCGCCTTCTTGTTCTTCCGTCAACCCGAAAAAAACGGGAATGGTCCAGCACTACCCAACCACAACCCAATTGAGCGGGTCCTGCTCGCACTGACTGGCCCAGCACTCGGTATCAGGGACTGCTTGCTGAATCTGCTGAGCCAACCGCCTCATTGCAAACCGCTCGGTTGCATCATGTCCTGCAACCACGCACAACACTCCTGCTTCTCGCGCTGCGACGCAGTCATGATACCGCGCTTCCCCCGTGACGAAGGCATCGCACCCCGCACCGATGGCATCCCTCAAAAACTCACCCGCTGCCCCGCAGGCAATCCCCACCCGCCGAACCGGCTTATCGAGCTCTCCGGCTGCCATAACGCCCGGTATCCCCAGTCGCTGGCTAACCAGATTCGCAAACTCCCCGCCCGTCATTGGCTGAAGCAGTTCCCCCAGTCGTCCGGCCCCCGATGGCGGCTTTGGATCGAGCAATGGAATAACATCGATTGCAGGTTCCTCATAAGGGTGGCTCCCTCGCAATGCAGCCAGCACGCCGGGTAATGCCCGCGCAGGGCAAATGGTTTCCAGGCGACTCTCAGCCACCATTTCAAACCTACCGACCTCTCCATACGCCGGATTGGCTCCCTCCTCACCTTTGAACGTCCCTGTTCCGTCAGAGTAAAAACTGCACTCCCGATAGGCTCCAATCCCCCCCGCCCCCGCTCCCCACACCGCTCGCTGGACCCGTTCCCGATGTTCAACAGGAACTGTGGTCACCAGCTTCACTTGCGACCACGTTGGCCGAGTGGCAGGCAGCCGCAATCCCGTCACCCCGCTCAGCCCAAACAGCTCAGCCAACTGGTCGTTTACGCCGCCAGCCGCGTTGTCATAGGCCGTGTGAGCAGAGTAAACCCCTACTCCCGCAGCAATCAGCGGCAACAGGACAGCCCCATCTGCCGAGCTGTAAGTCATTTTCCTGATTGGCTTAAACATCACCGGGTGATGGCTCACAATCAGGTCTACCTTGCTTTTTAGACAGTCACGCGCAACCTCGCCAGTAATAGTGAGGGCAGTCATTACGCGCGTAATGCTTCCCGAGCGGGGTTCTACCAATAGCCCCACGTTGTCCCATTCCTCAGCCAGTTCGAGAGGAGCGATGGTCCGTAGCGCCCGTAAAACCTCAGCCAGCGTTGCCACAAAAACCTCCTGAATTTGTTGAAGAGAGAAAGCGAGGAAACTTGCCGATTGTCGTCAGTTATCGCCAACGAAGCTAACTCTTCGTGTGCCACTGGCTATGCCAGTGCGCTGCTGAAGTCCGGTATCCACACAAGGAGCGATGGCAGAATCAAGAGCGCCCAAGCCGCATCTCTCATCCAGACAACCCACGATCCAGGAAACCAGATGTCCCACCAATCAACCAATCCGATCCCGCCGATACGCACCAATTCCATTTTCCAATGCCAGTATGGCAAACATCACGGCGCCGAACCTGACCCCACTTTGCCCCAGATAGGCAGCAATCGCGATCGCCGTCACCACGCTCACACCTTGAGTAATTGCCTGACCCGACCGCAACCGAAACCAGTCGCAAGCCGACTCGAACACCCGGCCACCATCCAGCGGCAAAACCGGCATCAGGTTCAGCAGGCTCCAAATGACATTGATCACGACCATTGTGCTCAAGAAATACCACACCCGGTCATCCCACTCCGCCGCCTGTGGTACATAAGTCACCAGCCCCCTGAGAATCAGATAAGTCACGCCAGCCAGACACAACCCAATCCCCGGCCCCGCGAACGAAACGGCAATCGACCTCAACGGCGTATTCTTTTGCCAGCGATCAGAAAGACACACCCCACCCGTGAAGTAAAGCAAAATCTCCGATGGCCACCTGAACCATTCCGCCATAAAGGCGTGTCCCAGTTCGTGACATAACACCGAAATGAATGCCGCCAGCACCCACAAGAACGTTAAGTCAGGCCTGTCTGGATGCCAGCCAAATAGCGCCATCACAATCCAGAAGGAAACATGAACACGAATCGGAATCCCGAATACCGAAAAATAGACATCAAATGGCGTAGGAGCCGTACTGAACATGGACCAATTCACATTCTTAACCTGCGGGCTTCGCTAAAGGCCCATTCGCCTCGAACCAAGCTCCGACATAACGAGTTCTAACAGTGGAAGATACACATTGCCGCTCCGTTTCACCATTCGATGAAAAACAACAGGAGATAGAGATGACCAAAGTGACACCAGCTCAACTGTCTGACATTCCCGCATTATCCCATTTGCTTCAGCAACTCTTCACTCAAGAGGCCGACTTTCACCCAGACACGCCACGTCAATCCTGCGCACTTAGGCAAATCATCGAACACCCGGCAACGGGGCAAATTTTGGTCGCCCGAGATCAGGGTCAGGTCATCGGCATGGTCAGCCTGCTATACACCATCAGCACGGCCGAAGGGGGACCAGTCGCCTGGCTGGAGGACATGATCGTTGACCCTACCCGCCGTGGAGCAGGAATCGGGAACGAACTCCTGGCGGCTGCCATCTCCCACGCCAAACAACAAGGGCTCTCCCGAATCACACTACTGACTGATGCAACCAACAGCGGTGCCCAACGCTTCTACGAACGAGCAGGCTTTCACGCATCAAGCATGATAGCGATGCGACATTATCTTAGGTTTTGAACGACTTTGAGCGACTTCTAACATCCCGGCCGAGCCGACGATGCCAATCGTCGGATTCTTTTCTTCGAAAGCCGAAACGTCACTGACTCCGACCACTTTGACCAACAGTCAGTCCAACTGATTTGCAGACTTCCTCATGGGGACTGGCGGTGCGAACGAATCAGACCATTGGCCAATTGAAAACCACTTCGATGGAGAAATTCGCTCGGCGACTTATGGTATCGACATTTCCCGCAGAGGGTTTTGATACCACTATACTGAAACCACCAGATACAGGGCGGCTTGCTCTTCGGCTGGCCATCGAGTCATATAACAGGAAATCGATCCAGCGAACCACCGCGTGGGATTCACCACCACGCCGACAAACTCGCTGACCCTTTCCCCACCCTCTTTCTGCTCTCAACCAACATTTCAACGCGAAGTGGCCACGATGATGATGCCTCGACTTCCATTTCAGTATTGTTACCCAGTCTTCTTGGCCACCCTTGTCCTTGCAAACGCCTTGGCCCAGTTTGCCCGTGCGGGGGAAACTGTCCCGGCCGAAGATGCAGCGATCATCTCGCGCGACCGCCTGGTTGCCTGGTGCATTGTCCCCTTCGATCAGCAACAGCGCGGGCCAGTCGAACGGGCTGCGATGCTGAAGCGCCTCGGAATTAAACGCCTCGCCTACGACTATCGGGCAGAGCACATCCCCACCTTTGCGGCCGAAATCGCTGCCCTTAAGGAGCAGCAGATCGAACTGACCGCGTGGTGGTTTCCAACAACCCTTAGCGATGAAGCCCATCTGATTCTGAACTTGCTGGAAAAAACCGGGCAGACCCCTCAGCTATGGGTCACCGGCGATGGCGGACCAATCGGCGAGTTATCACCTTCCGACTATCAAACGAAAGTCAAAGCCGAGGCGGCCCGTATTCGACCCATTGCATTGGCTGCTCAAAAAATCGGTTGCCGCGTCTCGTTGTACAACCACGGGAACTGGTTTGGAGAGCCGCTGAATCAAATTGCGATCATCAAAGAACTGAACCTCCCCAGTGTCGGGCTGGTTTACAACCTGCACCACGGGCATCACCACGTCGAGCAGTTTAAGACATTGCTCGCGACCATGCTCCCGTACCTCGATTGCCTGAACCTCAACGGGATGCAGCGGAGTCAGCCGACTCACCTGGGAGGAACCCAGCCTGACTTAAAGATCTTGCCAATCGGAGTCGGAGAAGATGACCCGGCTCTGATGCAAATTATCCTCGACAGTGGATACACCGGTCCGCTGGGGATCCTGAACCATACGTCTCTCGATGCAGAGCTGCGGCTCAAGGACAACCTGGCGGGACTCGATTGGGTCACCCGGCTGGTGACCACCGGGTTTGCCGGTCCCCTTCCCCAGTACCTCACCTACTCCCCCACTCCTCCCCCTGCACCGACTGACATTGATGCACCTCCACAGTTGACCATCATCCCCGAGTACAGTCCCGATGTGGTTGCACACCTCCTACAGACGACCGAAACACTTGGTGACCCGGCTCGAGGGAAGCGGCTGTTTGGAACCCATCGCCTTGGCTGTGCCCAATGTCATCAGCTCGCGGGTCAAGGGGGGCGGATTGGTCCAGCGCTTGATGGACTGGCGACCGAGCGAACAGGGGCACAGATTGTCGAATCCCTGTTCTGGCCACAGCGCGAAGTCAAGCCGCAGTACGTGACCTGGCTGGCCATTACCGACTCGGGTCAGGTGATCCGAGGCTATAAACAGGCCGAGACCGATAACGATGTAACCCTTGTCGACCCTTCGACCCGCCAGGAAACCGTTCTGCTCAAATTGACCATCGAAGAACTCGTCCAGGTTGGTTCTGCCATGCCAGCCGAGTTAATGGCCAGCCTGAACGAACAGCAGCAGGCCGATCTGATCGCGTTTCTGCGCTCGCTTCGTGGCTCCCCTGCTCTGCCAGCGAACCCGACAGATAACCATACGGTCGCAGCCGAACATCAGCACGGACCGGCCCAGTTCGCTTTTGAGCGGGGACCCATCTCCCCGGCTGACTATCCCAGTTGGGAAGCGCACATTAATCGTGATCGGATCTATGACTTCTACACCAAACAGGCCAACTACTTTAAGGGGCAACATTCCATCCCCGAAACATTGGGACCTTTCCCCGGCCTAGATGGTGGGACGTTAGGCCATTGGGGAAATCAGAACGAAGCGACGTGGGCCGATGATCGCTGGAGCCAGACTGACGTAGGAAGTTTCCTGAGTGGAGTCTTCGCTGCTGGTAACCTGGTCATCCCGCGCGCAATGTGCGTCCACTTTGCCGATCAAGGGGATTTGGCCCTCTGCTTTGACGCCGAAACCTGCGATTACCGCTATGGCTGGCAGGGGGGCTTCATTCAGTTCTCAGCAGTCCGGCACAGCTTTATGGATCCCATTCGCCCAAAGGGGACAGCCATCGAACTCAACCTCCCTGCGCGACCGACGGGGGAGACTCGCTACAAGGGGCTATATCGAGCAGGGAAGCAAGTCGTCTTCCACTATACGCTCGATGGAATTGATTGGCTCGATGCGCCGCTGGTGACCGATGGTCGACTGAGCCGAGATGCGGGACCGGCTGCGACACATCGCCATCGAGACTTATTCAAGGGTGCTCCTGCCCAATGGCCCGAGACGTTTGTTGTTCAAGGCCAACTTGGATCGGGTAGCCCGTATGCGGTCGATACGATTCCCCTCCCGACCGAGAACCCGTGGAAAGCCCTCTTGTTCTGCGGCGGGCATGCTTTTTTGCCTGATGGCAGTGCACTGGTGACAACGATGCAGGGGGACGTTTGGCTGGCTCGGGGACTAGACCCCAAACTGACACAAGTGGTTTGGAAGAGATTCGCGTCGGGGCTACATCAACCATTAGGAATCTGGATCGATCACGACGGAATCTTCGTCCTGGGACGGGATCAGATTACCCGACTGGTCGATTTGAATGGCGACGACGAAGCCGATTCCTACGAAGCGTTCAGTCAGCAGTTTATCGCTTCAGCCGCTGGCCACGATTACAACTGCGGGCTGGAGCGAGACAGCGCTGGTAACTTCTACTTTGCCAGTGGCAAAGAGGGGCTGGTGCAAATTTCTGCTGATGGTAAGACGGGACGCGTGCTGGCGACCGGCTTCCGCAATCCCGATGGTGTTGGTGCCTTTCCCGATGGAACGATCACCATCCCCTGCTCGGAAGGGGATTGGACGCCAGCCTCGATGATTTGTGCACTAACCCCCGAAATGCAGCGGCAGATGAATCGCGACACGCACATTCCGTTTTTCGGTTGGGGTGGCCCACGGGACAATCAGCCCCCTACCCTGCCCCTTGTTTATCTGCCGCGCGGGCTCGATAACTCGGCTGGCGGGCAAACGGTGGTGACCAGTCGCAAGTGGGGGCCGCTGTGGGGACAGACGCTCCACTTCTCGTTTGGAACGGGAACTCATTTCTTGCTACTGCGCGATCAGGTTGGAACCGTGCAGCAAGGAGGAATTGTTCCGCTCGTGGGCGAGTTCCGGTCGGGTGCCCATCGGGGCCGGTTCAATCCTGTTGATGGTCAACTGTATGTGAGCGGGATGAATGGCTGGGGCTGCTATACAACCGATGATGGTTGTTTTCAGCGGGTCCGTTATACGGGGGGAACGGTTCAAGTTCCGACTCGCTTTCATGTTCACGCGAACGGTGTTGCAGTCACCTTTTCTGAGCCACTCGACAAAGATTTTACCGGCATGACCTGCCCCCACTTTGCCCAGGCCTGGAACTACCGGTATAGCGGAGCTTATGGTTCGCCCGAATTGACGCTCGAACAACCAGCGATGGCTGGGCATACGGTTTGGCCGATTGCTTCGGCTACCGTGCTGCCGGATGGCAAGACGCTGTTTCTGGAGATCCCCGATCTGCAGCCGGTCAATCAGCTTCATCTCCAATTGGGTGTCGCTCCCGACCAGACTCGCGATCTGTTTGTGACGGTCCATCAGCTTGATAAGCCCTTTACCAGCCTGCCCAACTATCGGCCAGCAGCAAAGCGAATCGAGCCACACCCCCTGTTGCGCGACTTGCGGACGGCGAGCCAGACCAAACGAAATCCCTACCGTAAGCCGATTGATGGGGCGAGAGAGGTAACCATTGCGGCTGGCAGTAACCTGGCGTTTCAGCAGAAAGAGCTACGGGCCAAGCCTGGGGAGCTAATTAAGCTGGTCTTTCAGAACCCGGATGTCGTGCCGCACAACTGGGCGCTACTCAAGCCGGGGACGCTGGCAGAGGTGGGGGCAGCGACCAATAAGCTGATTGCCGACCCAGACGCGTATGCGCGACAGTACCTACCCGATTCGCCGGATGTGCTGTACTACACCGACATCGTGCAACCGGGCTCGAGTTTTACGATTTACTTTAACGCCCCCGATACCCCAGGCCGGTACCCCTACTTGTGTACATTCCCGGGTCACTGGATGGTGATGAATGGGGAGCTACTGGTGGAGTGATGGAGCCTGGTTAATTGAGGCCATTACATCGCCAGCATCGCGGCGGCCATGAGGGCCATGGTGAGGTCCTCGATGAGGGTGACGGTCGACATGGGGAGGTTGAAGCCGGTGCCCAGACAGGCGCAGCGAATCTTGTGGCCGGTCAGGAGCGATCGGGCGACACCCGCCGTTCCGATAAGCATCAGAAACAGGGTGATGATGTTCACCGGTATGGGTGCCAGATGAGCGAGGTAAGCCAGCCCTAAGCCAAGTTCAATAAAGGGATAGGCCCATGCATAGCCGGGGATGGCTTTGGCCAAGAGGTCGTAACCCTGATAGGTGCTGGCGAAGCCGGGGAGATCGAGGAGCTTAAAGAACGAAAAAACGACGAAGAAGCCACCCATGAAGTGGTTCATCGCCCGCATGGCACTCCACGACTGATGTGCCACTTCGACGGCCAGTGTGGCGGCGATCAGATAACCGACGACCAGCAGGAGTGGGTGGTAAGTGGCCAACCAAGAGCGAGTGGGGGCATCGCTAGTTGATGGTGGTGGCGATTCAGCGACCGTCGGTGAGTCAGTCGCCAGTACCTGATAGCCGGCCTGGGCCAAGAGGTTGGAGACTTGCCCGGCGTTAATGCCGGGTCCGGTGACCGTGAGACGTTTATCAGGAACGGCCACATCGGCGTGCCAACTTGTGATTTGGGGATGCTGATCGAAGAGTGGAGCGATTTTGGCGACACAGGCGGCACAGCGCAGATTGGTGGAAACCGCGAGAGTGGTTGCGGCTGTCGCGATGATGGGTGAACCGGGACCGGGGGTTGGTGGCGAGAAGTTCGCAGGTTCGAGAATCGTTAGTGGATGAGAGTTGGGCATGGCTGGACTGTTGGTAGAATAGAGCGGACGGGATTCGTTGGGATTGCTTGATGTTAGCACAATTGGACTTTGTCGGGTGTTGCTTACTACACAGTCTCTAGCACCTGATTACCTTGATCATACGCGGACAAACAAATCGCCCGGTCGTTTCAGCGATTCAGTGGTCGGGTTGCGTGGGGTTGGTGCGGCGAGCCGCACCCTACAAAATCAAGTCAGGTGCGGTCGGATATGGGCTTGTTCATGGTGGCGGGATTTGTCGATTGAAAGCCAAGAATTCGACCGCTGATGGAGTCGGCTCGCCCGGAATGATGACTGAGTTCAGTTAAACGGAAGGTTCACATGACGCAGACAATCACGCCAGAGGAACTTGCAGGCATTCTACGGGAGTCGCCTCAGACGGAAATCATTGATGTGCGGACACCGGCCGAGTTTCGGGAAGTTCATCTGGTGGCTGCCAGGAATTATCCCTTGGCCGAGCTTGAGCCGAAGGCGATTGTGGCGGGGCGTGCTGTCGATGCTGCCGCCCCGATCTACGTGATTTGCCATGCTGGAGCGAGAGGGGCGGAGGCCTGCACCCGGTTTGCGGCGGCGGGCTATGCCAATGCGATTAACGTCGCTGGCGGGACCAAAGCCTGCGTTCAGGCGAACTTGCCGGTGGTGCGTGGCAAAAAAGGGGTATCGCTCGAGCGTCAAGTTCGAATTGCGGCTGGATCGTTCGTGGTGCTAGGAGTGGCCTTGGGGTTCCTGGTTCACCCCGGATGGAATGGGCTGGCAGCGTTTATCGGGTCGGGGCTGGTTTTTGCGGGTGTGACCGATACGTGTGGCATGGCCATGGTGCTGGCGCGGATGCCCTGGAACAAGTAGGTGGGTGAAAAGTCTCGATCCCTTCACCGATTCAAACCATTTGATTTGGGGGATTGAATTAAGGTTTTAGGAGCTTGGGGGCAGTTTCCACTCGAAGGGAAGAAACCGACGGCTGACATAGTTGGCTCGTCTGGGAATTGAAGATTTTCGCTTTGTACCTATCGGAGAACCCTCAGATGCGGCGATGTGGGTTGGTCGAGTTTGAAAAAATAAACGAGCACAGCCGGGTTCTCGATCTGATTTTTCATTGGGAGCAAAATGGGAATCTTGACTAACGCTCGTGAGATGGCCGCAGGCTGGTTTGTGATTCCCTTGGCGATTGGCCTTGTGATCGCAGAGTTTGGTAAAGCGATGGGGGAAGAGCCGCGCTTGCCGCCGTATCGTGGGACGATTTTCTGCTTCCCCGATTTGGTGAAGGAGACTGATGCGACGGCATTGTCGTCGATTCATTTTGTCGAAACAGCCGAGCGAACAATGTTTGATCGGCGGGTCGACAAGCTGCAGTTGGCCGCTGTGTTTGTGTTTGAAGCGCAGTTTAAAGACCGTCGGCCGCTGGAGGTGGCGGTCAATCGCGAGTTTGAATCGGAGGGAGCCGCTTACAAAGAGGCAAAGCTTTACGCAACGGCACTTGGGAGACTTCCACTTCTGCTGCGAAACGAAATTGATGCATTACATATTCAAGGAGGCAAGGAGTTATTTGGCGGCGGCCGGGACGTGCTGATTCATACCGAACAAGGTCAAGAGTACCTGAAGGATGGCATTCTCGAGGAGACACTAGGACACGAGATGGGTCACGCGTTGGACGATAAGTACGCAACCAGCCGCGAGTGGTTAGCTGCACAAACGAAGGATGGGATGTTCATTTCGCAGTACGCGTTGGAGTATCCGCTGCGGGAGGATATTGCCGAGTCGGTGATTCCTTATCTGGCGGTTAAGTTTCGCCCAGAACGAATTACCAGGGAGCAATTGGAAACCATTTCGAAGACGATGCCGGCACGAATGGTGTTCTTTGATGAACTTAAGCCCGAGCCGTTTCCGAGGTGATGGGTGGGAACGGAATCAGGCGGGCCACCCGGAGAGATCATTCAGGATGCATTGATCTGGGCGATCCGGCGGTCTGGCGAGAGGCTCTGAAGTTTAAGACTAGTCTGCCAAAGACTGCGGATCGCTTCGGCCAGACGTTTGAATCTGGGAAACGGCACGCTGCTGTATGGGGACTACGACAAGTTAGTCAGCGGGGCGGCAGGTATTGGTATTCCAAATATGGCGTAGTCCAAAAGCATGGATGGCGCAAACAGCCAGCGGAGTCGATGCTCCCAGATAACTTGCTCGCTGGTAGTTGGTTCGAACAGGGTGACGTACCACACGTCAAATTGACCGGGGCTTACGATGCACATGGACAACCTCGACAGGAGGAGATAGGCCGCAAAGTAGGCCATCAGCATTCTCGTCCAAGGTGCAGAGAACCGCGTGGTGTCTTTCACGGGTGTAACTGAGTCATTGTTGTGCATATTCTGGCATTCCGTTTGGCCAGTTTCCGACGAAAGTGTCAGATTCAGAATGATTGCTGCTGAAGTGCACCCAGCGTAGCCCGCTAAGGTTCCCGATTCCAACCTTTCTGGCAGGGACTAAGGCATCTGATTCAGGATGGATGTTTCTTTGGCCATGTGAGCCCGTCGAAGGGAGAACCGATCGGTAAGAAGTAACCACAAAGGGGGGTTATGGCCGAGCGTTGGGGGGCGAGAAAGATGTGGTTGGCGGTTTGAGCATGGAGAAGGCTGAGATAACTGGTGCCTATCAAGCAACAAACCCCCTGAAGATCAGGGGGTTTGTTCACTACCAATGCCCAGGACAGGAATCGAACCTGCACGGGTGTAACCCCACTAGCTCCTGAAGCTAGCGCGTCTGCCAGTTCCGCCACCTGGGCTTGTTTTGGTCGCTGGAGGCGACCGGAGGTGCAAGATTAAATGGCTCCTCGCCGCAGGGCAAGGACTACAGTCACATTTTTTGAAGTCGCCCCGTTTCTGAAAGGGTCTGCGACCCTTTTCTGCCGGTTTTGCGTAACTTGTTACCGCATGGGAGGTTTCGATTGGTTAGCTGAGTCGCTTGGGGGCGGCTATTCCATCGGCCAAACAATACAGAACCCGATGCCCGGAAAAAAACTGAACTGGCCTGCAGCGACGGGCCAATCTGGTGGGATTGGTTCCGATTTCTGGTGGGCGCAATGACTTTTTCGGAACGGGATTCCTGGCTGCGGTTGTACATCGACCTTCGACACGGCAAAACTTCAGGGGGTTCGGTCTAGGTGGATACTCAGCGGACGTGTGGCTGGGTGGTGAAGAATTGTTTGTAACCTGAATGTGCGAAGTGATTTGATAGGAGGTCTTTACATCGGTTGGGAGTTTAGATTGAGACGGCAAACTCGCGAGGAGTGTGGTAGCCGGGATGCAACGGCAGACTGAATGAATCTGACGCCACTTTTGGGGGAATGGCTTTACAACTACAGTGGATGAAGCAGCCTGTGGTTGTGCGTCAGCGCATGGCGCGGCCTCTTGCTGCTTCGCAGCCCAGCCAGTCTGCCGACTGGCCGGGCCACCCTTCGGTTGAGCGGTTTGATTGAAAAGGCGAACTAGCCAGAAGTCCGGTTGAGATTGGGGGGAAGCGGCTGGGGTTGTGATGTTTCGACCGGGGAATAACAAAAACCCGACGATTCGCATCGTCGGCTCGGCTGGGTTTTAGTGCTGTCGGCGGGATTTGAAGAGTTGTTCTAAGCCAAGGAAGACAGGCTGAATGAGTTCATTGCGTATCGTTTCGTTGATTGCCAGTGCTACGGAGATTGTCCATGCGCTGGGGTTAGGGGACTGCCTCGTTGGGCGGTCGCACGAATGTGATTATCCCCACTCGGTGCTGGCGCTGCCGATCTGCTCGGAAGCCAAGTTGGATGTGAACGCCAGCAG
>JAIXVG010000573.1 GCA_027483145.1 Planctomyces sp. | reverse complement strand
TAACCACGATGTGGATATGATTCGAGCGACAGTTCACAGCGTGTAACTGCCAACCTCGGCAGCGACATGTTTCAGAGATTTGGGAGACGACTGCGTCTCGTTGAGTTACGGTCAGCTGACAGGCATCTTCGGTCATCCTCGCCGCACACTCCAGCATCAAGACCGGATCTGGAAGTTGCCATCCGCTGTGATACTCAGTCCAGCCCCGTTCATCTCCCGGTAACCAAACGCCGTAGGTGGTCCATGTCATGAAGTACGCTAGAGGAGCTGGATTCATTCAGAGCTACCCGGCGGATGCCGTGCGGCAAGGGCCACGGCTCCCACCAATTTAGCCCGAAGCGTAAGCGAGGGGCCTACCACCATTGACTCTAACCCGTCTATTGACCCAATCGAAATACCCCGGTGCAGACCACCACAAACCAAGACCCCTCGCTAACGCTTCGGGCTAATTAAAGAGTCTGCCCCCACCTCCTACGACTTCGCCAATTGCCGCAGCACCGTGTGCAGAATCCCACCATTGCGGTAGTACTCCACCTCAACCGGCGTATCAATTCGGCAGGTCGTCACGAAATGGACACTGGTCCCATCGGCTTTAGTCGCCATCACTTCCACAGCCTGCAGCGGCTTCAGCTCATCACTAAGCTGGATATCAAACGTTTCCGTCCCATCCAGCCCCAGGAACTCGCGGCTTTCACCGGCCCTAAACTGCAGCGGTAGCACTCCCATCCCGACCAGGTTCGAACGGTGAATTCGCTCGAACGAAACAGCGATCACGCAGCGAATTCCCAAAAGGTAAGTCCCCTTGGCCGCCCAATCACGCGATGAACCAGTCCCATACTCGGCCCCGGCCAGCACGACCAGTGGCGTCCCATCGGTCTTGTACTTGAGCGCCGCGTCATAAACCGACATCTCTTCGCCTGTTGGCAAGTACTTCGAAACGCCCCCTTCGGTGCCAGGACACAACAGGTTCTTGAGGCGAATATTGGCAAACGTCCCGCGGGTCATCACCCGATCGTTCCCACGACGTGCCCCGTAGCTGTTAAAGTCGAGCGGCGTCACTCCGTTCGCTTGCAGGAACAGGCCTGCGGGGGACTTCGCTTTGATCGAACCAGCCGGGCTGATATGGTCGGTCGTCACCGAATCCCCAACCGACAACAGCACCCGGCCATTTGAAATTGAGTGAATCTGCCCTGGCTCAGTCGGCATATCGATAAAGAACGGCGGCTCCTGCACGTAAGTGCTCTTCGTGTCCCAGGCGTACAGTTCCCCTTCAGCCCCACTGATTCGCTGCCACTCGGCTGGCCCTTTTGTCGCCTGCCCATACTGCTCGATAAACATTTCGGGAGTGATGCAACTGGCAACCGTTGACTCAACTTCCTTCGACGTCGGCCAGATATCCTTCAGGAAGACGGGCTTTCCATCGGAACCAGTCCCTAACGGCTCACTCGTTAGATCGATTTCCGTTGTCCCTGCGAGCGCGTAGGCCACCACTAATGGCGGGCTGGCGAGGTAATTCGCCTTCACTTGCGGATTGATCCGGCCTTCGAAGTTGCGGTTCCCCGACAGCACCGCAGCCGCAACCAAGTCCCCTTCCGCCACTGCTTGTGAAACTGGTTCAGGTAGCGGTCCACTATTGCCAATGCAAGTCGTACAGCCGTAGCCAACCGTGTTGAATCCAAGCTGATTCAGTGGCTCTTCCAGTTTGGCCTTTTGCAGATACTCGGTGACCACGCGACTCCCCGGAGCGAGACTTGTCTTCACCCACGGCTTACGAGTTAACCCCTTAGCCACCGCATTTCGTGCCAGTAAACCAGCCCCGACCATCACGCTGGGGTTACTGGTATTCGTGCAACTGGTGATCGCTGCAATGACCACCGCACCATCCGTAATCTGCGATGAGTGCCCGTTATCCTTCACATTGACGACAGGGCTCGCCCCTTCGCGACCAAACGTCGTCTTCAGATCCTTTTGCCAGTTCGACTTCATCGCCGTTAGCAGCACTCGGTCTTGCGGTCGCTTCGGCCCTGCCATCGAGGCAACGACCGTAGCCAAATCGAGCGACAGCGTACTGGTAAAGGTGGGAACAGTGCTCGATGCACTGCGGAACAGCCCTTGGGCCTTGTAGTACTTCTCCACCAGTTCAACTTCGGCAGCCGTGCGGCCTGTACGCCGCATATATCGCAAGGTTTCATCATCAACCGGGAAGAAGCCAATCGTCGCCCCGTACTCGGGAGCCATATTGGCGATCGTGGCCCGGTCAGCCAGACTCATCGTCTCCAGGCCCGAACCGTAGAATTCGACAAACTTCCCAACCACTCCATGCTTCCGCAGCATCTGGGTGACGGTTAGCACCAGGTCGGTCGCGGTCGAACCTTCCGGTAGTTTGCCCGTCAGTTCAAAGCCGACCACTTCTGGCAACAACATATAAATCGGCTGCCCCAGCATGACTGCTTCGGCTTCGATTCCTCCCACACCCCAACCCACAACCCCCAGCCCGTTGATCATGGTGGTATGGCTGTCAGTTCCAACGAGGCTATCGGGATAGGCAACGGTCGAACCATCAGCCAGCTTCTTAGTTAACACCCCCTTGGCGAGGTACTCCAGGTTCACCTGGTGAACAATTCCGGTCGCTGGCGGAATGACGCGGAAGTTACTGAAGGCCTGTTGTGCCCAGCGCAATAGCTGATACCGCTCGAGATTTCGCTCGAACTCGATATCCAGGTTTTGCTGATACGCCCCTTCCGTTGCAAACGCATCGACCTGCACCGAGTGATCGATCACCAAGTCGCACTGGACAAGCGGATTGATCTTCTTTGGGTCTCCCCCCATCCGGACCATTGCGCTGCGCAGGGCAGCCAAGTCAACCACCGCAGGGACACCCGTAAAGTCTTGCAGGACCACGCGGCCTGGCAAAAACGGGATCTCAACCTGAGCCGGTGCAGCAGCATTCCAGCCAGCCACTTGTTGAACATGTTCTTCAGTGACGATGAACCCGTCCACATGCCTCAGGCATGCTTCCAGCAGGACTCGAATCGAGTAAGGCAGCCGCTCGACTCCCCCGATGCCCGCTGCCGCCAGCTTAGGAAGCTCGTAAACGACGTACTCACCCGATGATGTCTTGAGCGAACTGCGGGTGCCAAAGGGGTTTCCAACCGCCATGCGATGCGACTCCTCGCCTGTTTGAAGTGGCCAAAAGTGGGGGGAGGCTGACCAACTCAACCCGCATCGCCGACCGGCTTGCAAGTGATGGTCTCGCCCGTATGAACCTCACTTTAACAATTCGGCCTGTCAGATGCGAAGGACTTCCCGCCGGATCATCGCCACTCAACAACCGGGAACCGCGAAACCGGCAGGCACTGCAGACTTCCCATTCCTGCAAACTACAGTCGCCCCCCCGAGCGAACCTCAGCTAGGCAATGATCTCGTGGATCACATGCCCGTGGTCCTTTTCAAGCCGCTGCCGTCCCGGCAGATCGAGCTCTTCTGGTATTAGCCCCAATTGATTCAAAATCGTTGCGTGAACATCTGTCACGTAGTGACGATTCTCAACGGCGTGGAAGCCCAGCTCATCAGTTGCCCCGTGGGCAATTCCGCCCTTAATTCCCCCGCCAGCCATCCAGATGCTAAAACCAAACGGATGGTGATCTCGCCCTTCCCGGTTCGTTGAGCCTGGGGTCACTTCAACTTCCAATCCGGGCGTGCGACCAAACTCGGTTGCAAACACGACCAACGTTTCATCAAGCAGCCCGCGCCGTTTCAAGTCCTTGAGCAAGGCAGCAATCGGCTGATCGACATTATTGCAGTTCCCGGTATACAGCGACTTAAGCTGCGCGTGCCCGTCCCACGAACCAGCCCCTCCCGCGCCGTGCATCACCTGCACAAACCGCACACCTGCCTCGACAAACCGCCGAGCCATCAAACACTGCTTCGCAAACGGATCGGTGATCCGGTCCAAACCATATAGCTTGAGTGTCTCTTCGGTCTCTCCCGACATATCGACCACCGACGGAACGGCCATCTGCATCCGAAACGCGAGTTCATAACTATGAATTCTCGCTTCGGTTTCGGCATCCAGTGGATCGAGGGCCAGCGACCGCTGATTCAATTTTCGTAGCAGATCAAATTCTTCCGCCTGGGCAGGAATAGGGACCCGCTCTTCTGGGACCACGTACGGCAACGCGACCTTCCCCTCGGTATTGATCCGCACTCCCGCATGCTTTGGTCCCAGATAGTCAGCCCCGTGACCCAGATGGCTGCCGCAGCAAGTCCCCAGCGGTTCCCCCAGCACGACGAATTGCGGCAGGTTCTCGTTCAACGTCCCCAAGCCATAGTGAACCCACGATCCGATCGATGGAAAGTTTCCTTCAACAATGTTCCGGCCAGTCAGAAACTGATACTGCGCCTGATGGTTGTTGTCGGTTGTCCACATCGACCGCACAACTGCCATGTCGTCGGCACAGTCACCCAAATGCTTCCAGCAATCGGCAAGTTCAAGACCACTTTCGCCGCACTTCCGAAACCCGAACTGCATCGGAAAAAGCTGCGACATCACCTTGCGGTCCAGCCCGCGGTCAAGATTCATCCCCAAAAACGGGCTGTTGACCACATGCGCGAACGGAGTCTCCGAGATGCTCTTGTTGGCATACTCATTGAGGGCGGGCTTCGGGTCGAAGCTTTCCATCTGGCTGACACCGCCAGCCATGAATAGACAGATCACACTTTTTGCTTTGGCGATCGGCCGCTTGCCGTCGGGATGATTGGCAAGAGCCGATGTGACCGCTTTGGCCAGCAGGCTCGAAAGGGCGACGCTCCCGATCCCCATCGATGTCCGAGCCAAAAAGGCACGGCGGCTCAAACTAGCTTGCGCGGCCGACGGAATCGCGATGCTCGTTGCAGTTCGTCGTTTCATCTGATGCCCCTTTTCGGCGATCAAGCTGACCCAAACTCGTTACCGAACAACAATAAAGTCGTTATGGTTAATCAACACATGAATCAAGCTGGCCCGGACGGCGGTAGCTGGTGGCAGCTCGGCTGGTTTCCCCTGGTCACCGGGAACCCCTATCCAT
>JAIXVG010000314.1 GCA_027483145.1 Planctomyces sp. | reverse complement strand
GTCGACCCCGAGCGCGACACCGTTGAAGTCCTCAAAGCCTATGCCGACAAAAACGGGGCAGACCACGAGAGTTGGCGCTTCCTCACTGGCGACCGCAACGCCATCTACGAATTGATCCAAGGCAGCTTCCGCATGCCTGTCGAGAAAGCCAAAGGCCCCGATCTCACCGAAGGCTTTGAGGTCATTCACACTTCCAATGTCATGCTGGTCGATGCCAAGGGGATCGTTCAGGGAAAATTCAACGCCGTCGTTGATGCAGAGATGGCCAGTCTGCGTCGCCAGCTTATCAAAATGTCCCCTCGGCTCGACAACTCGGTTCCCGAGTCACCCGAAGACGTAGCCGACCTCGCCATAGAAAAATCAACCGAACTCGAACGAGCTGCCCCCCCCTGGGTCAAGCGACTTCCCGCCACCAACGCCATGCTCAACGGTCTGGCCACAATTCTCCTGATCGCGGGCTACGCCTTCATCAAGGCCGGCCAGAAAGACATGCATCGCCACATGATGCTTACCGCATTTATGACATCTGTCTTATTCTTAGCCTCTTACCTCGCTTACCACTATTCGCTCCATTATTACACCGGTGAAAGTGGCAAAAAGTTCCTGGGCACGGGTCTTATCCGCCCCATCTACTTCACCATTCTCATCACGCATGTCGTTCTGGCAGCGGTAGTTCCAATCGGCGCTCTCCGCACCATCTGGCTCGCTCTCAACTCTCGCTGGGAAGCTCACAAAGCCTGGGCACGCGTCACTTTTCCCATCTGGCTCTACGTTTCCATAACTGGGGTCATCATTTATTTCATGCTTTATCACTGGCCCACTGGAATTTCGCAGAACATTTAAGTTAGTCTTGATGTTATAAAGACAGAGATTTGCAAGTAACATCCAGGCAGTTCTTCTTAGTATTGGCTCTGTCTTCTATATCCCAATTCTTTTGTCATTTGTTGTCCCTTTCGTTCTGAAAGTCTCTTATGCCCAGCTCACTCGCTAGGTCGCTTGTTTTTCTCATAACCCTGCTCGTGTTCGTCCAGGCAGCTACCGCTCCTCAACTGGCCATTGCATGCCCAATGTGTAAGCAGGCCCTCGAAGCAACCCCTATCGGCGATGGGATCATCATCGCTTCCGCAACGACCAACCCCGAGCCATTCGCGTACTTCGTCAGCATCCTCTTTATGCTGGGAATGATGACCGCCGTCGCCGGTTCGGTCGTCTATGCACTATATCGCATCAACAAAGCCGAACAGGCCGCTCTGATCCCTGTTCCCGTGAAGCGTTAAGCGTGCACGGCCGCTCCCCTGCACCGTTCGGTCACCCCTCGCGGTTCACCAGGTAGATTCCGGTTGCAATCAGCCCACACGACGCTAGCAGCCAAACCGAGACTTCATCCCCGCGAAGTCCCCAGCCGCACGCAATCCCGACCAGGGGTGTTGCAAAGCTGAAGATCGCAATCGACGTCGGACTGTACGACCTCAGCAGATACGCCTGCAGCGCAAAGCAAATTCCCCCGACAGCAACCCCCTGGTACAAAATCCCGAGCCACGCCACCCAGCTAACCCGGCTCCAGGTGATCGTTTCCATCGAGTAGCTGGACAATCCAAAAAGGACTACCGCCACCACATCGTGCCACAACATCAATTGGTTCGAATCAACACGCCTGACAGCTGCTTTCGTAAACAGAAACTTCACCGCAAACAAAAAACCGCTGAAGATCATCATCAGGTCACCGGCGAACGTCGGACCCCGCACTTCCGCAGCCACCTTGGCCACCGCCGGAGTCGCAAGCAACAATAGCCCCGCCCCCACCGTCGCCAGGACCAGCCCAACCCCCTTCAGCTGCGAAAACCGGCTCTCCCCCAACCAGCCAAACTCCGCTAGCACAACCCAAATTACATAGGTATTGACGAACAGCGCCGCATGCGATGCTGACGTCCACGAAACACCCAGCGTAAATGTCCAAATCTGGACAAACAGCAATACGCCCGCAACCAAAATCCACGGCCAATGGCTCAGCCGCAATCGCTGCCGAGACGCACTGCGATTGCACCACCACCACATAAACAAAGTGGCCAGCACAAACCGCCAGCCGGCTATCGCTAACGGGGGCATCGAGTCAGCCGAAAAGCTCGTGGCTACTGGGTTTGCTCCCCACAGCACTACCGTCAAAAGGTTCAGTCCAAACGCGCGACCCGTCAGCGGCGGCAGGTTCACAGCGGCAGGCTTTTCAACTGAAATCGTTACGCTTCCTCGTTCGGATGTTCAAAGAACAGTGTGCCAGTTCAACAACTCAGTCCGTCCGCTAACTGAGCCGTTACTTGCTTCCAAAGCCGACAATGCCAATTGTCGGGTTCTTCACCCTAAGGCCAAACAATCCCTGCAAACGAGGATCGATGCAAGGATGCGGACGCATTTACCCTCCGCGTAGCCCAAAGCGTCAGCAAGGGGCCCATTTCAACGCGGCTTTTCAGCTAAGCAGCACTGGTTTCAGCGCTTCGTGCAGCATCAGTTCCTACACGACCAGCATTCAACAAAGCAGGACCTGCACTCAATCGCACTGAAGCATAATTCTCCTGAAGCCCCCATTTTGCACAAGGCAAGTCTGGTCCATCGACGAATCTGGCACTGCCCAGCTAACTCCACCCCCATCACGCCGCAAACG
>JAIXVG010000369.1 GCA_027483145.1 Planctomyces sp. | reverse complement strand
GTGCTGCTTGCAGCGACGGCGTCGGTCGTGGCGCTTTTAGTCGCCACTCCCAATACGGCTCGTCTGAGTGCGGCAGCCCAGCCCGATAACGTTGTTCTCGACTTCACAGCCACCTGGTGCGGCCCTTGCCAGCAAATGAGTGGTACTGTGACTCAACTGCAGCGAGCGGGCTATTCAATTCGGAAAGTCGATATCGACAAAGAGCCTGCGCTCGCTCGGCAATATCGTGTTGAGTCGATTCCCACATTCGTGCTGGTGATCAATGGTCAAGAAGTGAGCCGAACAAGTGGAGTCGTTTCTGAATCTCAACTGCGGCGGATGTGTCAGCAAGTTCCTGCCAGCCTGCTAGCAGACAAGGGGACTCCATCGGACAAGATGTTCAATACGCCCAGCATTCCGCTGGCGCTCGCCAATGTGGCTGACCTGACGAAGTTGACGGTCGATCTTGGCGAGCCAGCTACGATGCCTGGCACAAGTAACGCTCGCACAACAAGTCAGCCTGTAGCAACGAAGTCAGTCTTTCCGAAGCTACCAAAGCTATTCCCAACTGCAAGCCGCAACGTGAAGACGGCTCAGGCAGCAGGAGTTAAAGTCGTGCGGGGCCAAGGGGTCGATGCTGATGCTGCGGTCGATGCTCAAACGGTTGACCCAATCGCCTACAGCACGCGGATTCGAGTTCGCGAGGGGTCCAAACTCAATCTGGGCTCAGGGACGATTATTGAAAGTCGCGTGGGGCGAACCTTGATCGCCACCTGTGGTCACATCTTTCGTACCAAGTCGGCCAAATCAACGGTTGAAGTCGACGTGTTTGGCGATAAGGGTGAGCCTGAAACCTTTTCCGGTACGATCGTCGATTTCGATCTTGAAAGTGATGTCGGTCTCGTCGCGATTCCGACACCCGTGAAGCTGCCGGTGAGTGTTTTGGCTCCGGAGGAGTTTCGGCCAGTTGTTGACTCGGCTGTGTATAGCGTGGGTTGCAGCGGGGGAGAACTTCCTACCCGGGAAGCAATTCAAATCACATCAGTCAATCGATATCTGGGGCCAGAGAACGTCGAATGCACCGGGGTCCCTGTGCAAGGCCGATCGGGAGGGGGGCTGTTCTTAACCGACGGCCGCCTGGTTGGGATTTGCATTGCGGCTGAAGAGAAAGAACGACGGGGTGTTTACACGGCGGTGAAGCCGCTCAATCGGCTGCTGGAAAAGAATCGGTTCAATCATTTGATTCAGCATCTACCCGAGGGTGACTTGGTAGTGGGTTCTGCTTCTGGTGGAGCTGCATCGAGCGATATAAAGGCTGCGGCCGGCCATGCTTCTGCTGCCCTCGATCAAGTGGTGGCTGGGATCGACTCGCCAGCAACGGAAGCGGTTGAGCTGGCCAGTTTGCTTGAGGAAAGCCCAGACTCGGAAATCATTTGCATTGTGCGCCCCCGCAATCAGGCCAACGGGACGAGCCGCGTGGTCATTTTGAACCGGCCGAGCGCCAAGTTTGTTTCGTACCTGATGGATGATATCAGGCTCAAGTCGAATGGCGAGCTAGCTCAGAATGGGTTGGCCTCGCTGAACAACCCAACGCCTGTAATGAGGGCGAGCCGGTAGGGTGATGGGAGAGGCAGCGGAGTGATTGGTCACAGGTCATGTGCCTAAGCCGTGGGGTGGCCCAGGCGCTGCTTTGAGCGACTGGGTGACGCAGGAAGTCGAGTTCAAGTAATCGGCTGTGGGGTAACACGAGAAGGTGATAAAGTGAACGTAGAGGGCATCATCAACTCGGCGAAGCTGGCTCATCGCTTGATCTGGTGAAGAGCTCCGCGAATCGTCAATGCCTCTTATTGCTCTGCAACCGAGACATCCAACGCGATGTCTCGGCCACGCCGCCACCCCGCATAACGCGAGTTTGAATTTAAACAACCCGACGATTGGCATCGTCGGCTCGGTGAGTTAATGGCGCGAGCAGGCGTTGGGGGAGGCTGGTGGGGGGGCTGTAGGCTATAGGCCGGAGACTTAAGCCTGAAGTCTCCAGTCTCCATCCTGACTCCCTCAGCTAACCGCGGCGCCAGAGGGTTTGGTCGGTTCGGTCTTCGACGACAATCTTGAGCTCGCCCAGCTTGTTGCGGATCAGGTCGGCCACGGCGAAGTTTTTGGTTTTGCGAGCATCGGCCCGAATCTGTAGGACGAGCTCCATCAATCCGCCGACCAGGCCATCGTCGGCGGCAGCCACCTTTAGGCGGGGTGATCCAAATACACCCAAGATGCTTGCCAGCTCCTTCAGCGTTTGCATTCCCGCCGTCAACGAGGCTTTGGCTTCAGGTTGGCCAGCAGCCAAGGCGGCTTTGGCGTCGTTCAAGTAACCGTTCAGGTGCTTGCGAAGGTCGAACAGGACCCCGACGGCCCCACCTGTGTTGAAGTCGTCATCCATCGCATCGAGGAATCGGCTGCGAGCGTCGGCCAGGCCGGCCATGAACTCTGAAGCGCTGGCTAGGGGCTGGCTTTCAGATCGCTTGGCTGGTGCAGCCAACTGATAGAAGTTGCTGCCGGTCGCCCGTTCAAACTCTTCGAACAAGCGGTAAAAGCCTTCGATGCTTTTGCCCGTCTCGGCTATCCGTTCGTCGCTAAAGTCGATCGGGCTGCGATAGTGAGTGGCGAGCAGGAAGAAGCGAATTGTTTCCGGGTCGTGTTTTGCGAACAACTCTTTGACCGAAGCAGCCCCTTTGGACCCCGCCAGCTTGTTGGCCTCTTGTTCGGCTTTGGCGGTGTTGAGGTCGCCATGACGATCGTGGCCTCCCCCGACTTTGCCCGGTGCGCCGCTGGCTTGCATGAGGCCGTTGTGCATCCAGTAGGTGGCAAATGGATGGCCCGTGCACGATTCGGACTGAGCCAATTCGTTTTCGTGATGCGGGAACATCAGGTCGAGACCCCCACCATGAATATCGATGGTGTCTCCCAGAATTTTGCGGCTCATCGCAGAGCATTCAATGTGCCAGCCGGGTCGGCCGGGGCCCCAGGGACTGTCCCATGCAGGTTCGCCCGGCTTGGATGATTTCCACAGGGCGAAATCGGCGGGATGCCGCTTCTGGTCGGTTGTTTCTGCTCGGGTCCCTGCCAGTAATTCGCCAAGTGAGCGACGACTGAGCTTGCCGTAATCTTCATCCTTCGTGCAGTCGAAATAGACATCGCCATTGAGGGGATAGGCAAAGCCCTTTTCGATGAGGATCGAGATGATGTCGAGCATCTCGGGGATATGCTGCGTCGCGTAGGGGAAATGGTCGATGCCATTAACTCCCATCGTTTTTAAGTTGTCGAAGTAGTCCTGTGTCATTTCTTTCGCGAGGGCTTCGACGGTCACCCCTTTTTCACCGGCGCGGTTGATGAGCTTATCGTCGATATCGGTGATGTTGACGACCCAGGTGACGCGATAGCCGCTGTAGGTGAGGAACCGCTTCACCGTGTCGAAAATGACAGGGCCAACCATGTGGCCAATGTGGGCCGGTTTGTAGACGGTTGGCCCGCAGAGGTACATCTTCACGTGGCCGGGCTCGACGGTGGTGAAGTCTTCTTTCTGGCGGGTCAGGGTGTTGTAAACTCGTAAGGTCATCGTCCGTGCTTTCCTATTGCAACCAGCCGTTTGGTCTCGGTCCTGGCGGTCCGTCGAATACTGTTTTGATGGGACTTGTTTTAATACGTTTGGCCATTCCCGATATCTTAAAGCCAGATCGATCAGGCTAGAGCCGATGCCTGAGGCAGCTCGGCGAATGAGATTCGCGCGAGGGGTGATCGACTGCAGGCCGGTCTGAGCGATTTGTGCGGAAACTGTCCAACCCCCGCAGATTAGCTCCCCGTCGAAACAAGGGGTAGCCCGATTGGGGGCCAAATTTTGGGTGCGGGAAAATGGCAGAAACCTGAGGATCGCCCGATGCAAAACGGGGCTTCCCAATGTGGCGATGGCGGGGCGGCTGCGGTACTGTGAAGATGGGGGATCGCTTTACTGCAAAAGAGCGTTCGCCGCTTCAGTGTTGGTCAACCTACTTCCAGGGAACAATTTCATGCTCGCGCGGCGTTTGTTTAGCTTCAGTTTCTCGCGGTGGCCCGGCTTGCTGGCTGTCACGGTTGCAGTGTTCACAATGAGTTTACTGGGGGATTTCGAGAGAGCCTTCGCGAAAGAGACGACGAAATTTGTCTACTTTGGAACCTATACCGGCTCTGGCAGCGAAGGGATCTATGTTTCGACATGGGATGCAGCCACGGGCAAACTGGGTGAACCACAGTTGGCTGCGAAGAGCGCCAGTCCGTCGTTCCTGGCGATTCATCCCCAGAAAACTCACCTTTATGCTGTTTGTGAAAGTGGGACGACCCAATCGGTTCGGGCCTTTACCATTAATGCCGAGACGGGGTTGTTGACCCCGGTGAACGATCAATCCTCGAAAGGGGAGGCTGCCTGCCATTTGGCGATCGATCGAAACGCCAGTGCCGTTGTCGTGGCGAACTACACATCGGGTAGCGTGTCGCTTTTGCCGCTTGATGGTAAGGGTAAACTGTTGCCCGCCAAGGTGACCATTACCCATAAAGGCCAAAGCGTGAATCCCAATCGTCAAAAGGGACCTCACGCCCATTGCACGAAATTCGACCTATCCGGCAAACGAGTGCTGGTAGCAGACCTGGGGACTGATGATGTTTTCATTTATGACTTTGATGGTGCCAAGCAGACGTTAATTCCGTCGAAGCCCAAATCGCTGAAGCTGGCACCTGGTTCGGGACCGCGGCACGTCGCGTTTTCACCTGATGGGAAGCATCTCTATGTGATTAACGAACTTCTTTCGACGGTCACGCAGTTCGAAGTGGGCACTGACGGGAGGTTTGCGGAATGTCAAACCTTGAGCACGTTGCCTGCCGAGTTTAAAGGTGAGAACACAACCGCCGAGGTAGTGGTTCACCCTTCAGGCCGGTTTGTGTATGGCTCGAACCGGGGACACGATAGCATTGCAGCGTTCAAGGCAGACCCGGCGAGTGGCGAGCTGACTGCGCTCGGTCAAACGCCGACTGGGGGAAAGGTGCCGCGCAACTTCAATATTGATCCGACGGGGCACTTTTTGTTGGCTGCCAATCAGGATAGCGATGATGTGTTCGTGTTTGGCATCGACCAGGAGACTGGCAAGCTCAATCCGACTGGACAAAAGGTGGTGGTCCACAAGCCGGTGTGTGTGGTGTTCTACCAAGCAGAGTAGCAAGGCTTCACGCCTGACGGGATGCTGAATGCAATTGGCAACTGGTGACGGTTGCCAATTGCTGTTGGAGGCTATTTTCAAAAAGGTCCCGCTGCCAAGTTGGGGCCAATCAAGAACAAACGAGGCCCGACGGTCGGTGAAAGAGGGGTTTTTGTGAATTGTTCCGGTCGCAGGAACCCACACGACTACTCGCGTGGCCGGTTCGGCGGAATCTGAAGAGACGTTCTTAATCGTCAATTCTATTACGTGCGTCCTTGGACCAGCGGAGGATGCCATCTTTGGCGTAGACATCCTTGCGGCCATCGAGCAGGCACGTGATCAGTTCAACAAGACCAGCGGGATCAACCTTTCCCTTGCGCAGGAAAGCGCTCACCTTGTAGTAGTGCTCAGCCCAGTCGAGCGGTCGCTTCCCGGGGTGTGCGGTCAGCATAATGGTAATGGGAGGGTTGGGGAGAGCCTTGATGAAGTCAAGGAATGGAAAGCCCCCCATTTTGGGCATCATCATGTCGGTGATGACGACGTGGGGATGCTGCGACTCAACTTGCCGCTGGCCTTCGACCCCATCCTTGGCCAACAGGGTACGGTAACCTGCCCGCTGCAGGGCGATTTCAAATGGAATCGCTACTTCCCGGTCGTCGTCAACTAGCAGAACGGTCTTCTGGTCGGTCATTGAAGCTCTCTTGGTACGTGACAGTACTGTTGTCGAGATAGTAACCTCTGGGAGTGGGCTCCTGCAAGCTGATGGGGCAAATCGGTGCGATTGCTAGCGTTGCAACTGTTTATTTTGCAAGCGGTTACGGATTGAGAGGTGATCATTTCGCCTTGGGGATGGCGGGAATGTTGGAACTCCTCGACTGGGCCAGAAAATGCGAGTTGAATGGGGGGACCGCTTGCAACCGTAGCGAAGCATACTGGGCCACGCTTGGCGGCGTTTTTGGTGGGCGTGCCGCTAGAGATTTCGCTCCTTGCTACCGCAGGGTCGAATCGACACACTCGGGAATGGTGTTCGTTAGCTGGTAGTAGCTTGACGGCGAACGTGAATATCGTCTGATCCGTTGGGCGCTTAATCGCAAGCTAGGCGGTTTCAACCACGCTCGACCCGATACTCAAACCAGTACTGCGCGATATCTCCCCATCTTTGCAGGATTCTATTGTGTCTCATGACCTTGCTCGCCGTTTGACTGCCGAGCTGGAAGCGATCGAGTTAATCGATCCCCATTCGCACATTAACCCTCATTCAGCCGCGTCGCAGACCCTGGCCGACATCATGGGGTACCACTATTACACCGAATTGGCCCATTCAGCTGGGTTGGCAAAGTCCGAGATCGAGGACCCGAAACTGAGCCCCAAAGAAAAAGTGGGCCGGTTGGTTCCGTCGCTGGCGAAACTCAACAACACGACCCAGGTCGGGTGGTTGATCGAGCTGTGCCAGAAGCTGTTCGGATTCACTGATGATGAAATCACTGTTGAAAACTGGGAGGGGCTGTACGACCGTTCCGCAGCTCTGATGGCGGAGGCCGACTGGGAAGAACAAGTCCTGCAAAAGTCAAACCTGAAAAAAGTCTTCCTGACCAACGAATTTGATGATCCACTGACCAGTTTCGATACCGATCGGTATGTTCCGTGCTTGAGAACCGACGACCTGGTATTCCATCTGTCTCAAGAAGTGGTTCGCGAACGGCTGGCCAAGGCGAGCGGCGTCGCGATCGAAGATGAATTGTCGATTGCGAATGCGATCGGGAAGCTGTTTGATCACTTTTGCCAGCGCGGAGCGAAGGCGTGCGCGATTTCTCTGCCCCCCGACTTTTCACCTGAAGGGGTTTCGGCCGCAGCGGCTGGCAATGCATGCGAAGCGGTGCGAGACGGGAAGGATGACCCGAATGCCCGGCGAACCCTGAGCCAGTTTGTTTTCTGGACACTGGCCGAGCAGTGCGCTGCTCATCGATTGCCGTTTGACTTAATGATTGGGGTGAATCGAAAAGTTTACCAGCAAGGGGTTTATCAAGGGCAGGATTTGTTCGATTCGCGGGTATCGCTCATTCAGTATCAGCGGCTGTTTAACGCGTTTCCAGAGGTGGTGTTTCCTGTTTCGGTCCTGTCGCAAATGGCCCACCACGAACTGGTGAGTTATGCTTGGATTTTCCCGAATGTGCTGATCAATGGCCACTGGTGGTATTCGAACCTTCCCAGCTACATTGAGGCCAATTGTCGCGTGCAACTGGAAGGGGTGCCGCGAAGTAAGCAAATTGGGTACTACAGCGATATGTACAAACTGGAGTTTGCGCTGCCGAAGTTCTCGATGTACCGCCGAATTTTGGGGAAGGTGCTGGCCGAGAACTTTGTGATTGGAAAAGGGTGGTCGGAAGAGAGAGCGGTCGGGCTGGGACATCAATTGTTGAGAGGTAACATCGAAACCGTTTTTGCTGTACACTAAAATTCAGAAAGGATGGCTGGCCAGATTTCGGCT
>JAIXVG010000347.1 GCA_027483145.1 Planctomyces sp. | reverse complement strand
TGCCGATGATGGCGTCTGCCCTCAAGCAGGGCGAAACCACAGACGTCTCCGTCGGAATCAAACGTGCACGAGACTTCGGCGAAGATGTCACACTCAAGTTTTCCAATATCCCCAAAGGGGTCACCGTCGAACCCGCGAACCCTGTGATCAAGCATGGCGACACAGATGCGAAGTTCGCATTCAAGGCTGGAGATGCAGCCCCTGTCGGCGAATTCAACATCAAGATCAAGGGTCACCCGACAACAGGGGGCGACGCGGAGATCGAGTTCAAGCTGAACGTCGTTTCTGCAGAACAACGTTTCACGCTGAGCGGACCTCGCTTTTCGACTTCTCTACGGCAGGGAGAAACAAAGACAATGACGATTGGTATCTCTCGCGAAAAGAACTTTGACCAGGATGTCACGCTAGGATTTGGCGAAATGCCAACGGGTGTCACCTATAGGCCTTCGGCTCCCGTTATTAGAAACGGCGAATCCGATGCCGAGATTACTTTAACCAGTGCAGAAGATGCCGCGTTGGGAGAGTTTGATATCAAGATGACCGGTCACCCAGCAAACGGCTCTGATACTTCGAATAACTTGAAGCTGAGCGTCGTCAAGCGCTGAACTCGCGTTTGATGCGTCGATTGAATGATTCGGTTAACGACAGCCCGGTTCACTAGAGTTTCCGATGGCCTGTCGGGCCGGCGTGATTGAATGCAAATGCGGCGTACAACATGTCGGCCATGTTTTCTTCTTTGGTGATGAAACATTTCCAAACGATGAGAGACGTTCCACCGAAAAACGACAACACAGAACAGACGTTGCAGGAACCCCGCGCGACTTCGATCGGTATTCATGCTGAAGCCAGCGGTGGCAGCTTCTGGTTGAAAAAGCAAGAGTCCCAAGTTCGGTGACGAGTGCGGCGCTCAGTAGACCATTCTCGTTAGGGAACGCCTCTGGTGGCGAAAGCGTTCAGAATCGCTTAACGATTCTCAAGTTGCGCGATGTAGGCCCACTGAGGTGAGGGAGCTAAACATGAATTACACGGAACGATTCAAGGTGCGACCGGGCAGCTCCGTCAAACTTGAAGAGATTGACCCAGGTTTCACGAACCCTCGTGAAAGTCGAAAACTTTCGACCGAGCAGATCAAACACGACACGAAGCGACTACGGGAACTGCAAGTCTTGCTCTATGCCGACGGCAGACGCTCGCTTCTGTTATGCCTGCAGGGAATGGACACAGCGGGGAAAGACGGAACAATCACCCATATTTTGGGCGCGATGAATCCACAAGGCTGCAATGTCGTGGCCTTCAAAAAGCCCTCTGCCGAAGAGCTCAGGCACAATTTTCTATGGCGGATCCGCCGTGCCGTACCGGGCCCCGGCGAAGTAACGATTTTCAATCGATCGCAGTACGAAGATGTCTTAATTGCTCGCGTTCATAATCTGGTCTCGCCCGACACATGGTCGGGGCGTTACGACCAAATCAACACCTTTGAAAGCAGTCTTATCAACGGCAACACTCATATTCTTAAATTCTTCCTCTACATTTCCAAACGCGAGCAATTACGGCGTTTCAAGGATCGGCTCGACAATCCTTCAAAGCAATGGAAAATACGCGAGGCGGACTATGAGGAGCGTCCCTTCTGGGATGAATATACAGCGGCTTACGAGGACGCGTTATCCCGTTGCAGCTCCGATCACGCTCCGTGGTTCATCATCCCTTCTAACCACAAATGGTTTAGAAACCTCGCTGTAGCCCGGATCGTGGTTGAGCACATGGAGGCGTTGAAATTGAAGTTTCCCCTCCCCGCCGTCGACCTTGAGAACATTCGAAAAGAGTATCACTCGGCCAAGGCGCTTGGTCAGTGAGCGAAATGCTGCGTCGATTCGAAATCGGGCGAGTGGTGAAGACTGCAAATGGAGGTTGGCTGAGCCAACTCATTCACTTCACGTTGAAACTGAGGTCCTCGGCCGACGTCAGACGAGTATCGCAGTGGATAACCAATGTGCCAATCCATTCAATTGTGCATCAGCTCTCACACCGACCCATCTTGTGCCAGCGACCCAGAGTCCGCGTCGCAATGATGGAAGACGGCCGTGCGACTTTGGCGCGATGGCAGTCTTGTAGTCTAGGGACGCGGAACACCGTCGCGGAGCTCCCGCGCACGACCACAATTCGCTATCTGAGAACTCAGTCCAACGATTTCAGATTGAATAACCTCGATTTCGTACTTCCTCACTCTTGACCAGAACTCGGTCAAACCGGGGGAAAACTTCATCCAATCTGGCATCCGGAAGTTGTGGGCCAATGCAGAGCTAACGCATAGCGCTCTTCGTTAGAGTACAGCGTTGTGATGTCGATCAAAGGCAAAAAGGGATGAAGAGGAACGGCGACCGGAGCGAGATCGCTGCATCGATCGATAACCAGATGCCGGAATTGTGGATTCTTTAAGTTGGACTTCGCAGCTTCTGCGACAACGAGGGTACGTCATGAAAACGTTTGATAATTCGGTCATGTGGTTGCGCTATTCGATGATATGCGTGTTGTTGCTTCTGGCGGGGCCCGCCGTTTCTGCGGAAAGACCACAGGCATCTGGCCGATTTGTCGATCAGACTTTTCGCGATGTGAATGGCGAATACAAATATGTCGTGTTCGTTCCAGCGGGTTATCAGTCAGACAAGGCTTCGCCCGCAATTCTGTGGCTTCATGGCGCAGGAGAACGTGGAACAGATAACCGGCTGCAATTAACGGTAGGACTGGCGCCATTCATTCAGGCGAGGGCCAAGACATTTCCGTTTCTTGTGGTATTTCCACAGTGCGAACTAACAGAGGGACGCGTTCTGGACTCTTGGAATGCTGATAACCCAGATGGAAAACGTGCCATAAGCGCATTAGACGATGCTCGCAAGCATTACAACTTCGACCCCAACCGAGTGGTATTGACCGGATGGTCTATGGGTGGTTTCGGCGCATGGAACCTCGGAATGAGCTTGCCATCGCGGTGGTCTGCGATTGTGCCGGTGTCTGGAGGGGGCGATATCGATCGGATCGGCGAGTTGAAAGAAGTTCCTGTGTGGGCGTTTCATGGCGAGTTAGACACGGTCGTCAAATCCGACCGTGATCTCAGAATGGTTGACAGTCTGAACGCAGCAGGTGGTGTGGCAACCTTTACCAAATTGTCCAATGGCGTTCACGACATTAACGCTGCGGTCTACGGAAACGACGCGGTGATAGAGTGGATGCTCAATCCAGAGAAGTCTCCGTCTCAACTGGGCGATGTTACGGTCACACCGGCCGAAGTCGTGAAAGTACCATTCGTTCCGGCTGTTGAGATTTCCCAAGCAGTGGGACTTCGGCTAGGAAATGAAGTTCTAAATGCTCTTTCCTATTCGATTCCGTCGACTACATCTCCCGACCTTCTGAGCGGACGAATCAATGACATGTTTAGCAGCACCGTGGCATCCGGACGGCAGTTCAGCATTCAGTTCTCCGGTATTTCCTATCACGGGGAGTTGGAACGAATCGTCACGAAGGGCCACGGGAAAGACCGAATTCTCGTTCAGTTGGGAATCCGAAACATCTCACTCGCCATCGGAGGGACATTCGTTTCCGGCGTACGTCATTCCGCACAAGCGGGGCCGATTTTGATCTCGATTGGACAGCGTTACCCCGTCTGGTTCAATCTTGAACTTGGACCGTACATCGCTGACCGGCAAATTCGCTTACGCCTGATCTCAGCTGGGTTTCAAATCCCCGACGACAATTGGTCAGTTTCGCAACCTGCTGGTGTGAGTGTGCAAGGGTTCGGAATGACCGAGGACGCCGTCGTCAGTGGTTTGATGAATGGCCTTTACGGGGCCAAGGGACGGATCGAGAACGAAATTGTTGCTATTGCACCACGAGTTGTCCAAGAGATCGAAAAGCGAATATCGATTCCGGATGCCGAATCAACGATGTCAGAGGTCTGGCAACTCCCTTTCTATTCGCCGCGCCTTCAGGCTTGGCCAGAGCAAATCTCCGCTGATGAAAATGGTCTTTCGCTTCTTATGGGACTGACCGTGGCGAGCATCGATCCTTTCGGACCGGCCAAAGTGCTGAAGCGGTTCAAGCCTGCAGATGTCTCGCTGGCACAGCTTCCAGCGGATAAGGTCATGCACGTTATCTTCGCACCGCAAATCCTTGGCCCACTTACGGAGATGTTCGTCGAAAGCGATCAGGCACGGCTGGATGTGAGTGACATTCCCGAGCCCCTATTTCGAAAGTTGGCCGAACGCGACGCTTTGCAAGAAATCATTCCCGACCTGGCACAATATAGTGACGCACTCCAGATTCGCTCCACTTTAAGCGTTGTGTTGCCCCTTGCCATAGTTGCCCCAGAGCATGATGTGACATCGGAAGGATCGAAGCCAGTTGAGTTCCACTTACCGGATGTGCGCGTTGTCATCTCGATCAAAAAGGACGCTGACCAGATCAACTGGCTGCCTTGCGCAATCTTTGATATGGACCTGTCCGAACGACTCGAAGCGGGCCTTCAAAAGCCAAACCATGCCCAACGGATTGTCGAACTGGCCTGGCTGCCGGCCGCAAACGCGACCGGTACAGGCAAATTCGCTGAAGGTTACGACGCACTCGATACGTCCTTGCAGACAGATCGATACGTCGAACAGTTCAATGTCGCATGGGCCTCCTATTTCGCGGGACTGCGAGAAGCGTCCGCGACCGTTCCGGACGTTTCGGTTGGTCTGTCGAAGCTCCGACTCTCGGGCATGCAATGTAACCCATCCTTTGTTGATCTCAAGTATTCCCTCGCCCGAATCGAGCTTTCGAATCTGACTAATGAGTCCATTAGCTATCAAACCAAAGCACCGACAAGCGCCTGGGGCAATCCACTGACACTGACAGCGGGCGCTTCTCATGAATTTGAGATCCCATATCCTTTGACCTATCGACGCAACGTTCCATCCGGTTCGGAAGTTTACACGCTGCCAGTCGGTTCCCATTCCGAATTCCGTGTCCCGCTGACCGGTGGGGCGCCACGACTGTTTTCTGCAAGACGTCCGTAAAGGTCGGTCGGTAAAGCATCAGTCGCCAGTTCGCCCAGAATTGATTGAAGGCTCCAAGCTATGAAGACAATCATTTCGCCGACAGTTCCCAAAAAGTTAGCCAGCGAACCGTACGCCGCTGCCAGCTCAAGGACGGCTCCTGACTCACCGTTGAGTCGTCGGGGTGCTAGTGCGCCAGCGGGGCGTTCGCCGACCGGCCATTTAAGCCGCAGAACGACGATCATCGCCGTGTTTTCAACGCTGGGAATCATCCTGCACCTGATACTCCGTTTCGCTCTCCATACGAGTTCCAGTGTTTACGACATTCCTTTACAGATCACTATTGCACTTGGGGGGCTACCGCTGCTGTATGACTTGGCATGCAAGGTCCTGAAAGGTGCATTTGGGTCGGATCTGCTGGCCGGTATTTCGATTGTGACAGCGTTGCTCCTGGGAGAGTACTTGGCGGGCTCGATCATTGTTGTCATGCTTTCCGGAGGTGCGGCGCTGGAGAGTTATGCGCTGCAAAACGCTTCCTCGGTACTCGCTGCACTGGCCAAACGAATGCCATCAATCGCCCATCGCAAAAAGGGGGCTGAAATCCAGGATATCGGGTTGGGTGAGGTGGCCATTGGCGATACGCTCGTAATCTACCCCAATGAAATTTGCCCGGCGGATG
>JAIXVG010000159.1 GCA_027483145.1 Planctomyces sp. | reverse complement strand
CCATCCCATTTCCACTCGGCTTGCCAGTCCGTCGGCGGACCGAGCGAAGAAACTTCTTCCTCTAGCGGATGGGCCAAACAAAACGGATAGGGGCGGCTGTGATCAATCCCTTGCTCGGCCAGTGAGACAAGCTGCCCATAAAACTCGGCCGTGGGAGACCAGTTGCCCATCAGCCTGCCGGTAATCACCGAAACCGTTAGCCCTGAAACTTCTGCCAAGGCGCGGGCCACCAATCCTTCGGAAACTCCAACCCGGAAGGCTCCAGTGATCAGTTTGTTCCAGACAAACCGCTCATCTGGGGCTAGTTCTTCCCAAGCAGCGATGATTGTTTCTCGCTGCCTGGCTTCATCTGCCTGCTTCAGGGGGAGCAGCGTATCTTCAACCCACGAGTAGAGGGGCCTGTGGGTGGCGCGCTCACCGGGCGACGGAAGCAAGAGAGCTATCGTTTCGGCCATGTCGCCAACGGCATCATACGATTCCGCAAACAGCCAGTCAGGAATCCCCGCCAGTTCTGCCCCCCAGGCTTGCAGTTTTTTGCTGGGGACCGGAAGCCGGGGCCGCTCGCCACGTAAAAAGTAGATTGCCCAAGCCGCATCACGGGGATTAGCGACTCGGAAATACTTAACCAGCGCAGCCTGTTTTTCAGTCGACTTGGTCGTTGCGTCGAGGGCTGCGTAGAGATCGACAAAGAGGCGCATACCAACGACGTAGTTTGATAGGGGGCAAGTATATCGGCATTAATGTCATTAATACCAAAGCCTATCGCCATCACGCATCAGTGGCGAGGCTGGCAGCCAACCGGTCTTTACGACGCGTTAGTGCTCGTCGACTTAGCCGCATCAATGGCAAACGACCCCGACCCGGTCTCTGCTTCAGCAACACGCTTGTTTTTGCGGTCAGCTGCATCACGCAGGGTCTGAGCGAATCGCTCTAACTGGCGGAAATTGTCGCAATAAGTCGAAAACTGCAAGTTATTGCGAATCGACTCAGACAAAGCCCGCCCACCCAGAACGACGGCCGTCCCAACCTTCGAAGCCATTTCGAATAGTGGAGGATAGCTCGCAATAAACTGATTGGGATCCTCGATGTGCGATACGCTCAACCAGAACAGCAGCGGACGGTTTCGCTCGATCGCGATGCACAACGACTCGACTGGTAACGACGTTCCCAGCGAAGTCGCACACCATCCGGCTGACCGCAAGGTCAATTCAACCATTGCAGTCGGAAGGCGATACTCGTCTCCCGATAAAGTTCCCCCCATAGCCATCGGAGCATCGGGTTCGGTATACGACCACGTCGTGCGCAGTTCCGAGATCACTCTCTGTGTGATCTCACAGGCACCACGTTCCTGATAGACCTCGATGATCCCGCAGTCCCAAAGGTTACCGATTTCAACAAAAGACGGCTGAATGACCCGGTCACAAATTTCTGCAATACTGTGACCCGCCAGGTACAAATCGAACACAATTCGGCGGCAAACCAGCTCGTTATTGCCGATCAACCCTTCCCGCAAACTATCTGAGGCAGAGTCCAACCCGCGCTCGGTCCGACCCAGACTAGGGGGCAGTCCCAGCAGCTCTGGCTGAAGCAGTTGCTGGCCAGAAACCTTCAAAAATTCAAGAACTGCACTGATGGGAATGCGGCGGTGCCCACCAGCCGTTCGAACGGTACGCAGCTTCCCTTGATCGCACCAGCGCTTTAGCGAGGACTCGCTCGCGCCGATCGCGTTCGCGACCTGTTTCGGCGTCAGCAATTCTTTGACTGACACGGCTGAGTCCTTAGGAAGTGAAATTTCAACAACGGCGACAGCGAAAATTCAACTGAAGCGACGAAACACAAAGCGCGATGAGATGGATTCAAAACTCTTGGCCGCTTGATCGGCCTCTACCCGTTCCGGCTATCGATGAAGAAACAATCTTTATGAGTAGTGACGAGCTTTATGAATCGGAAAAGACTCTTACTAAGCTGATCTCCGGCAATACTAGCCTTTCGACCAGCGGACTCCAATCACGTTTGACTATTTTGGACGAATTTCGACAAGTTTTGGGAATCGGGATACTGGATTGAATTGTCTCTGATTGGATTGAATAAACCAGTTTTCCTCAGAAATTGTAATGTGAACCACTTCTGTTCACCACAAATTGCATGCACGATTTGACCGATTTTGTGTTGCCGAATTGCAGCACGTGCCTAGAAATTAGGTAGCAGTGAATCGAGCCGTGCCAGACTGCAGGCTGGTCGGCTTATTCATTCGCAAATTCTTTTGGCCAAAGAGTTTGCAAAAAAATGTTGATGCTCGATGAATTCAAAATTCGGTTTCACAGGAATAGAACAATGACTCGCGTTTGGACTCTTGCGCTCGCTCTAATGGCCTCAATGTTGCTCCTCCCCGCTTTCGCTGCTGATGCCCCCAAGGACATCGTTGGCGTCGCTAAAGATGCTGGTTCGTTCAAGACCCTTTGTGCTGCTCTGGAAGCAGCCGATTTGGTTGGCGCTCTTCAAGGTGAAGGGCCATTCACCGTATTTGCTCCCACCGACGAAGCTTTTGCCAAATTGCCAGCCGGAACAGTTGAAGGTCTGCTGAAGGATAAGGTCAAGCTGGCTGCAATCCTCAAGTACCATGTCGTTTCAGGCAAAGTGATGGCTGCCGACGTGGTGAAGCTTAAGGAAGCAAAGACTCTCAACGGCAAGGCTGCCCCAATCAAGGTTGAAGGTGGCACGGTCACGGTTGCTGGTTCGAAAGTCATCAAGACCGATATTGCCGCCAAGAACGGCGTCATTCACGTCATCGACACCGTGATGCTCCCATAGTTGCGATAGCCGAAGTTTCCTTTTCAGGACCACGTTTTGCGACTTGTCCCTTGAGAACTTCTGACTAACATCACCCGCAGATTGAGGTTTGGCGGGCAACAATGACCGCCTGCTCGCCCGACCTCTTCATCAAAGCCAGTTGGAAGCGCTGACCCGCCTCTAACTGGCTTTGATTTTTAATGTCGAGTGGCATCGGCTGCTATCGCGATCGACCAATTCTGAATTTTTGCTCAATTCGGCCGATCGACTGCCCATCCGGCCAATTCAACCGTAGACTGATGTTTCTGAGATGTTTCGCAGACGAACAGTCAGTAATCATCCCGCGATGGGCGAATGACTTTGTTTGTTTGATTTTGGGCCGATCGGCTCGGTGAGCCGTCAAAAATCAGAGGGGAGTGACTGTTGTCTGACCATTTTGAGCTGGTTGCAGCCCTTGAGCAGAACATCGGTGGGGCCATTCTTGGCAAAAGCGAGCCAATTCATCTGGCCCTGGTCGCACTTCTGGGTGGTGGCCATTTGCTGGTCGAGGATGCTCCCGGGGTTGGCAAAACGTCCCTCGCCAAAGCCATCGCCCGCAGCATCGACTGCCCTTTTTCCCGCCTGCAGTTCACCCCCGACATGCTCCCCAGCGATATCCTGGGTTCGAGCGTTTTCCTCCCCAATTTAGGGGAATTCGAGTTTCGTCGTGGGCCGCTGTTTACCAACGTGCTCTTGGCAGACGAAATCAATCGAACGACCCCTCGCACGCAAAGTGCACTTCTCGAAGCCATGTCCGAACGGCAGGTTTCAATCGAAGGGAAAACCTTTGAGCTGACCGCCCCCTTCTTCGTGCTGGCCACTCAGAATCCTTACGAGTTCGAGGGGACCTATCCGCTGCCCGAAAATCAACTCGATCGCTTTATGCTGTGCATCGAAATCGGATACCCCAGCCGCGAAGTCGAGAAAAGTGTGCTTACCGATCACCGGACGGGCGAGCCAGTCGACCGGATGAAGCCCGTGATGACCGGCGAACAGCTCGTCCGGCTGCAGGAGGCGGTTCGCGAAGTCCGGGTTGACGATTCAATCAGCGACTACATGCTCGACATTATCGAAGCCACCCGGCAGCACGATGAACTGCAATTAGGGGTCAGCACCCGCGGTGCCCTCACTCTCTACCGGGCGACTCAAAGCCTGGCATTCGTCGAAGGGCGAAATTTTGTCATCCCCGACGACGT
>JAIXVG010000307.1 GCA_027483145.1 Planctomyces sp. | reverse complement strand
TTGCCGAGCGAAACCTGCCACCAACCGGGTTTTGAAACAGTCTCTAATCTCAACACAAGGAAAGGGCTGATGGACAACACGCTACGTGCCATTCGTTTGGCCCTGAAGAGCCTTCTGTTGCATAAGTTGAGATCCGGTCTGACCATGCTGGGGATTGTCTTTGGAGTCTTTTCGGTGATCGCCATGCTGGCGATTGGCGAAGGGGCCAGCGCCCAGGCCCAAGCCCAAATCTACAAGCTGGGGGCAACCAACATTATTGTGCTCAGCGTGAAACCTCCGGCCGACAATTCGCCAAGCAGCGGAGGAGGGGGCGGGGGACGCGGACGACGTGGTATGCAGGTGCTGCAATACGGCCTGCTACGCTCCGATTATCGACTTCTCACCGAGACACTTCCCACTTTGACCGGTGCGGTTCCCGTCCGTGAAATCCTCAGCGAAATACGCCAGGTCAGGCAGATTCTTAACGGGCGCGTTGTCGGAACAACGGCAGAGTATCTCGAAATGAATCACCTTCAGCTGGCGAAAGGACGCTTCCTTTCTGACAGCGATGGCGAAGAAATGGCAAACGTGGTGGTGCTGGCCGCTCAGGTCGCTCAGACCTTGTTTCCATTTGAAGACCCCATCGACAAAACTGTCGAGTTTCGCGGGGCGCGCTTCAAGGTGATTGGGGTCATTCAGGAACGGGTCGCCTCAGCAGCCATCGGTGGCAGCATGAGTGGTCAGGATTTCAGCAAAGACCTTTATATTCCCCTCTCGACGTTTCGAGTTCGGATTGGCGACACGGTTTTCACGGCCATCAACGGCACCTTCTCGGCCGAACAGGTCGAATTGAACCAGATAACACTTAAGGTACAAGACCGAGCCGACGTACTGCGAACGGCTGAAGTGGTTCGCGAGTCGCTGCAGCGCACCCATAAAGAGAAGAAAGACTTCGACATTATTGTGCCGCTGGAACTGATGCGGCAGGCCGATCAGATTAAGCAGATTTTCAATGTGGTATTAGGTTCTGTTGCCGCCATCAGCCTGCTGGTCGGCGGAATTGGGATCATGAACATTATGCTGGCCACGGTGACCGAACGAACCCGCGAGATTGGGATTCGTCGCGCGTTAGGAGCTACGCAGGATGACATCGTTCAGCAGTTTCTAACCGAAACAATCGTCCTGGCCGGGGCAGGGGGGATCATCGGCATTGTTCTGGGCCTGACGACGCCGTTCGGCTTCTGGATCCTCCAGTCACTGGTGAGCGGCTTTCTGGTCGACCCACGAGCTGGAACGTCGGATATCGCCCGCATGTTCAGCGAAATGCGCCCCACGATTGCCCTCTGGAGCCTCCCCGTCGCCTTTGGCATCTCGGTAGGAATTGGGATTATCTTTGGTCTATACCCCGCTCGATCTGCTGCCCGCATGGACCCGATTGAGGCCTTAAGGCACGAGTAGTTGAGGGTGGAGTGTTTAGAGTTGAGGGAATAAGGATGGAGAAGGACTGCATTTGTGAGTCTCTCGACCACCCCTCCTTAACGCCAACGCCACACCATTTTCCCGCATTCCTCAACCTTCAGCCCTTAACAGCCAACCACCAACGGAACATGTGATGGCCAACCACGACGAAACTCGAGCCAAGGTGAAATACCTGATCTTCGATGCCGAAGCGATTGCAGATGCAGAACTCGTTTCGCGAATTCAGTATCCCAACGACAATCTCAGCCCCGACGAAGCACTCAAGCGTTATCGGGAAGCGCTGTTCGCAAAGAACGGGACCGATATTCTCCCCGTCACCTATATGCTTCCCATTTCAATTGCGGTCGCCAAAGTTGATGCCCAGTACAAACTGCTGGGTATCGCAACGCTCGATTCCCCCGAGTACCGACCTGCGGTGATGACCCGCAACTTCTGGCAGGGCTGGCACAAATATGGCTGTCCGACGCTGGTCACATTCAATGGCCGTGGTTACGACCTGCCTCTATTGGAACTGGCAGCCTTCCGGTTTGGATTAGCGGTTCCCGACTGGTTCAACACCGAGGCTCGCAGTTACGAGCAATCACGCAATCGTTACAACACCGATGCTCACCTCGATCTGTACGACTTCGTTTCGAATTTTGGAGCAACGAAGCTGAGTGGCGGACTCAACCTGCTGGCTAACCTGATCGGTAAGCCGGGGAAAAGTGGCGTTGATGGTTCGATGGTCCAAGACATGTACCTCCGGGGCGAAGTGGCTGCCATCAACGACTACTGCCGCTGCGATGTTCTGGACACGTACTTCGTCTTTATTCGAACGCGCGTGTTGATGGGAAAGCTGACTCTCGAAGCCGAGCAGCAGTTGGTCGCTGAATCGAAGACCTGGCTCGAACAGCAGGCAACATCGAACCCGGCCTATGCTCACTACCTGGAGCACTGGGGAGACTGGAAAAGCCCGGCTGAATAGCCAGCCGCCGTTGCTGCAGTAGCGTAGGGTGCGGCTTGCCGCTCCAACCTCTTTTTTTGCTCACTTTTCGCAAGGCAGCATTAATGACACTAGTGCTGCAGGGTGGGTGAAGCGACGTCAGGAGCGTCACCCTCCCTACGAAACTTTGATGGCCTATTCAATCGTGCAATGGCACAACCAAAGGTAGCATGACCTCGCGGGACACGAGGAAATGATTTGATCACCCCGCAAATCAAAGGGGTAAGAACTCGTTGAATTGGCTTAGGCAACAACTGTTCCTGCCCCCCTTGATCTCGTGAAGATAGTCCTTGTAATGCCAATGGGCTTTAGGAGGCACCAATGCGGGCAGCGATTCAATTGATTAGTCGCATCGCTATCGGTTTGCTGCTCTTTGTTGTCGCAGCTTGGATTGGCCTACTCGTCAACTCTCAAGCTGCGATTGCCGAGTGGGTAAAACTCGGTGGGGGTGTTGATGATGACTGGACCTGCACCGGCGGGCCAACGAGGATGATGCTGGGCACAATGCCCGGACGAGGAGTAGCCCGAGATACCGACGCTCTCATTGCGGCAGCGATTCGATTGAACCGATTACCTCGCTGCTTTCGTCTCTACCTCGGTGGCCGGTATCTTAACTCCACAGACGTTCACACCTTGGTTGGTTCGATGTATCTGACAGAAGTTCGACTGCAGGAGATCGATTTAGATTCATTGACTGAAGATGCTATTGTTAGCAGTGACGTAGGGTGGGTGAAGCGAC
>JAIXVG010000459.1 GCA_027483145.1 Planctomyces sp. | reverse complement strand
GGAAGATCGATATTCTTCTCATCCATTGCATATTGCCTAGACGCACCAGGTTTCCGCGTACGTTCACCGACCAAGTGAACTTACTGGGTATCTATCGTCTAGCAGGGAAAGCGAGATTAACGATTATGACGATTGTCTGGCAGGCGCCAGGGACGAGGCGCTCACTCTGTCGCCAACAACGAAACGTGGTTCTATCCAACCTCATCCAACCACGCGCGGTCTTCCAGACTAGCGATCAAGTAGTCCGGTTGGTGAGGTGCTAAATCGGCTATCGAGAAGATTCCTGTAGCGACAGCCACTGTGCGTGCGCCGATCGCTTTCCCACAAGCAATATCCGATGGTGTATCGCCAATCACCCAGACATCGCTCGGCTGAACCTGCGGTCGCCACGACTTTACCAGGCCCCACGCTTCCCGCGCGACATCGTTCCTCTCTAAATGGGCATCGCCGTAAGCTCCGCCACTGAAATAGTCCCCCAGCCCAAAGTGCTGAAGTTTAAGGCGTGCCCCTTCAGCAAAGTTACCCGTCAGCAGTCCCAGCTCCAGCCGCTCATCTTGCTGAAGCTGGTCGAGGAGCGATCGAACGCCTGGCAAGACAAGGCCGCTGGTACACCCGAGTCCTGCTGGCAGCCTCGAAAAATAGCGAGTCAAAAATCGATCCCAAACTTCTTCGCTAAGCGGAAGCCCATAAAATCGCAGCAGGTCTTCGGTGATCGCCCGATCGGTGCGTCCAGCCGCAGGAATATCGTGTATGGGGCCACTCACCCCAAAATCTTCGAACAGGACCCGCTCCATTGCGACTTGGCCTGCACCTCCCGCGTTCAGCAGGGTTCCATCAATATCAAATAGCAAAACGCTCACAATAATCCTTTGGGTTTAGTCACAACAATTCGTTCGAAATTCAGTCGGGAAAGCATCGTTCTGATTGACCGTCAGTACAGCTTGAAACATCGAAGTGTAGTCGCTTGACCACTTTAAAGCAGAGAAGAATAGGCCAGATCTCGCAGGGAATTCCGTCAATGCGTAAACACCCAAAGCCGCGCAGCAACACTGCCACTTACCAACTGATCTTGGCAGCTGGCTGACCTGCAAGCAATGTCCCAGCCCAACCGCTGAAGATCGGGACGAATATCGCTATTCTACGAGCCAACTAGACCAGCCAGATAAATCTGCCATGCTCGTTCAAAACGAGCGTAAACCTGGTGATCAAACGAAAGTGCTCTGCCGACTTTCGAACTTAACACAATCAGGAAATCGGACGTCATGACTTCCAAGCAACTGTTTCAAGGTCCCGGGTTTCAGCTTTCCTACCCGGCTGATTGGGAATTCTCCTCTGCAGCCAACGGCGAGCAATTCGAAGTCACGCTGCAATCTCCCGGTTCGATCCTGTGGACCGGCGCTGCGCTCGATTTCGAGGCTGAGCTCGAATTGGACGACCTGATCGAGAACGCAGTCGATGTTTTTCGTGTCGAGTACGACGATGTCGACGAGTATCCACTCCCCCCAATGGCCGGGCCCCATCCCAATTTGGCGCGGGAAATGTCGTTTATGGTCGAAAATCGCCTTGTGGCGGCTGTGGTCTACGCGATCTCGGCCGGTCCCAGGACCTGCGTGATTACCTTCCAGGGGTTGGATACCGAGATCGAAGCCGAGCGGGAATTGCTGGACCAATTGGCTTGGCAATTTGCAGGAAACGCCGATCCTTTTGCAGATGGCAACGATGATCTCGACGAGAAGGCAAACGCTTAAGTGGGGCTGCCTCCTTGGCCATCGATTCCCAGTCAAATCCCCCGATTTTGGATGAATTGGTTTTGACGACTAGGGGACGCGTGTTTATGCTGACTATGTGAGCCGAATTGCAGCGACTCGACACCGCTGCCTACTGTTGTGGATGCCAACTCAGCCAAGCCAACTCGTTGTCATCGCGCGACACAATCGCGTTGGAATGCATGGAACCAGCCAAACTGCTGGAGCCTGTGAATTGGATTGGCTAACAGCGACAACTTGCGTCTTAACGTTTGTCATCGTCCATTTGGTGAATTGCAGTCCTATGGCCGAAACCGTCGAAGACCTGATCATCGCAGGAAAACTGCTGCTGAAAGAGCGAAAGCTCGAAGAAGCCCTCATCAAGTTCGAGGAAGCGGTCAAGCTCAACCCCAATAGCGTTGAAGCTCATGAGTCTGCCGCTGCAGCCCACTTCATTGGAAGCGACTACGAGGCTGCGGCAAACCACTATATCGAAATCACTGGCTTGAAGCCGATGGAAGCCAAGGCTTATTTCAACCTCGGGGCGATCTACAATAAGTTGGGCGATCACAATCGCTCGATAGAATGGATTCGGAAGGGAATTCAGCGCGATAAGCGTTGTGCTGAAGGCTACTACAACCTGGGGATTGCTCACCGAAAACTCGGTCAGCAGAACATGGCCATCACCGCCTACCGCGAGGCGATCAGGCTGAATGGCCAATTTGCCGAGGCCTATCAGAACTTGGCCAACCTCTATGCCGATATGAACAACCTCCAGATGGCTGTCACAAACTTCAAGAAGGCACTCGAAGTCCGGCCCGATTTCAGTCGAGCCAAAGCGGGTCTCGAAAGAGTCGAAGGAATTCTTGCCGCCAAGCGAGATGCGAACGATCCGTTAAAAAGGATTGCCGAGGCAAGCAGGGCCTCGGGAGTGATGCAAGCCCCACGCATCGAACGGGTTCTATCTGAACGCGAGCGAATTGATGACCGGAATGCCATTCGCGAAATCGCCTCTCAAATTCAGCACTTATCCAAAGAGTGCCTCGATTTTTTGGCAAACAAAGTCAATCCGGCCCTGTTGACGTTGAATCGCAGTTTTTCCGATGGTGCGATGGCGACCGTTCCATTGGGAAAGGCCTCTCGCGATTTCCGACTTTGCGTCGAACGCTGGACCGAACTCCGGCGGCAGATGAAGCGGAAGCTGCTGGAACTTCGCGCTCACGAAGAGTTGGTCAATGCACCGTCTGTGGACATTTGATCATATTGATGGAATCGGTTCTGTCTTTACTGGGCAATACCGGTTTTGTGCGGCTTGTCGTCAAAATCCCTCGATCCCGTCCTAATTCTGAGACAGGCTACACTGGGCCGACGAGTTTGTTGTGAACGATACCCCCGACTAATTATAGTGCTGGCAGAAGTTCATGCCGAATCGCAAATAACACGCGAGGGGGGGAGCAACTGCTTCAATGAAGCAGTTGATTGCCTAGGTGGTCCTTAGTGTAAGTTCGGAAGTGGTAGGCAATTCGACTTCTACGCGATGGCGTTGCAGTCTGGTCGACGGCGGTCATTTCAGTAGTGTATTCGCGACATACTGTTTTGCTTCGCCAGAGCCGACCCATCAGAAGCTGAATATCGAACTGCTGCATCGGTCGTTACAACCGCGATGCAGCAGAACACCAGTGAGCGACTGGCAAGCAGAACCGTTTTCTAGGAAACCATTGAATGTCGAATTATTTTTTCACGAGTGAATCGGTCAGCATGGGGCACCCGGACAAGGTCTCCGATCAAGTATCGGACGGCGTCTTGGATGCCATCTTCGCGCAAGACCCCAAGTCTCGTGTCGCTTGCGAAACCCTCGTTACTACCGATCTGGTAGTTCTGGCTGGTGAAATTACTACCACCGCCAAGGTTGACTATGTGCAGGTCGCTCGCGACGTCATCAAGAGCATTGGTTACGTCAGCGACGATATTGGCTTCTCCTACGAGACTTGCCAGGTCTTCGTCGCCCTTCACAGCCAAAGCCCAGATATTGCGATGGGTGTCGATCGCGAAGGGGCTGGCGATCAGGGTTTGATGTTCGGCTATGCCTGCAACCAAACGCCAGAGCTGATGCCCCTCCCAATCGCCTTGTCACACCGCATTATTAATCGCCTCACCGAAGCTCGTCAAAAGGGCGAAGTCAGTTGGTTGCGGCCCGACAGCAAAAGCCAGGTCACCGTTCAGTACGACGAAAAGAACCGCCCGATCGATATTTCGGCTGTTGTGGTTTCTACGCAGCATGATGACAAGGTGACACAGGAAGAAATTCATTCCTACGTCATCGAAAACATCATCAAGAAGTCGGTCCCGGCCAACCTGTTGACCTCCGCGACCAAGTACCACATTAACCCCACCGGCCGATTCGTCGTTGGTGGCCCACACGGTGATTGTGGTCTGACCGGCCGCAAGATCATCGTTGATACCTACGGCGGTTGGGGTCGCCACGGCGGTGGTGCTTTCAGCGGTAAGGACCCCACCAAGGTTGACCGCTCAGCTGCTTACATGGCTCGCCATATCGCCAAGAATATCGTTGCCGCCGGCCTCGCCGCCGAATGCGAAGTGCAACTGGCCTATGCAATTGGCGTGGCTGATCCGGTCAGCATTCACATCGACACTAATGGCACTGCCCTGGTTCCAGAAGACAAGATCGCTGGACTCGTCCGTGAGCACTTCCGACTCACGCCGCTGGGAATCATCGAAAGCCTGCAACTCCGTCGTCCGGTCTATCGTAAGACCGCCAGCGGTGGTCACTTCGGCCGGAACGATGCCGATTTTACTTGGGAATCAACCCACTTGGCTGCCCCATTGCGGAAGGCCGCTGGTCTGACCGGCGATATCCCCAAGTTCGCCTAAATGTCGCATGGTTTGGACTCGTGCGGGCCTGAACCTTCGCTTCTTGGCCAGTCAAACATTGACTTGCTAGAAGCAAAAACTCAAAACAGGATTGGATGGCAGCCATGCTTTCCAATCCTGTTTTTGTTTTGCCTCTCTGCCAGGACGTCAACCAAAGGACATCGCCATGTGGACAGCGCAAGTTAGACGGAGCGTGATCCTCATTCCCGGCATTCTCGTCATGCTGATCATCGCGCGCTTGGTCCCCCTGGGATTGGCCGCTGTGACCGAATCAGCTGATGCAGGTCTTCTGTCGGCAAGAGATCGTTCGGGACTTGTGCTCCTTGCCAGCCTGTTATTCTGCTGTGCCGCTGCGACTTTGACGGCCATCAGTGGTTGGCTACTGTTGGGTGACCGTGCGAAGAACCTGCTTATTCTCTGGAGCCCCAAAGATCAGCTAGCCTCTATTCCGTTTCAGCAACGCGCTGAGGGCATCAGCCGCTCGGGTGATAAAAGCCGGCGGCCCACCCCGATAGCTAAGTCACTCGTCGAAAACTCTCAGCCAGCGGCACCACCTTCAAAGTCCCCCGGCATGTCCATTAAGTCGAGTCAGGAACGACTGTATTCGCTTGAGAACGAAGTCGTCCGCGGCAGCCTCTTGATTGAGTTCGAACCCCATCAGCAAGTGACGCGCGGGCACGTCTCCTTCGTTCCACCTCTCGCCAATGTCCCCAGCGTAATCGCAAGTTGCAGCGACTCGGCCAACATACAACTCCAAACCATCCCCCTCATCTATGGGATTCGGTTTGAGGCAAGGCGAGCTGGCTCACTGGATAAAGCCGGGTCTTGCACTGTCTACTACGAAGCAACAGCCGCAGTTACAATCGACCAGTCATTGCCATCGTAGCCGTCGAAGTTGTCGACTCTCCGTGCTGAGTGGACAGCGTCAGGTGCAGCGAGCAGTTGAACAGCAAGTTTGGAGACGACAAGAATTCAACGAATCACGTACTGCGGTGAACTGCACTCGAGGGTCATTCTCGACGAGCCGTTATCTTGTAACCAGTCGTGACTTGTCCGTCGACGAAATGGGAACTATTCAATTGGTGAGCATCATCTTCCTGTCCGTAAGAAGAAAGGTGAGGCACTGCTCTCAAGAACAGCGTCTCACCCTCAGCAGAATTTCGTTCATGGTTTCAACCAGCCACCAATCTCAGTCGCAGCTACTCCAATCCGGCGGGCGATGCAAAGGTAACCGGATCAGAGACAAAAAGGTCGTGGTTCGCCTGAGAAGCAAACAAGTAAAGCTGGCCCTTGTACCACGCGGCATAATCCAATGAGCCTTCAATCACGTCTTTGTCGTTGGCGAGGGTAACCACGTCGGCACCAAATGCAGCCGGTGCGTATCGTGCAGGATCAAGCTCAAATTTGACCTTGGCATCTTCAGAAGCAAACTGGAATTTTTGCCCACGATAGGTCGCAGAGAACTCTTTCTTCGAGTCAATCAAGTCACGCGCATTACGCAGCGACACGGGGCAAAATCCTTTTAGCCCTTTCACTCCTTCACGCTCTAGAATTTGGGCCATTCGAGGGTCGACTCCCGGTGGCAACAACACTGGTTGCTTGACTGAAGGGGGAATTGAGTGATCACCTTCTTCAACAACGAACTCTTGAGGAGCTGGCATTGGTTCAGAAGCGACTTCCGCACCAGGGGCCGTCGCTTTGTTAAGACCACCAACAGCCTGCTTTGCTTCCTCTGCTAGCTCTTCAAGCTCATCGAGGTCTTCGTCGTCACTGGCTGCTTCTGGCAGCTTTAGCCCAGGAATTGCTTCCCCATTCCCACTGGTTTTGTCCGGTGGTGGTGGCAACTGCACGTCGGCTGGAGCATCCTCGGTTTCAGCAGGTGGGAAGGGGAGGGCCAAGTTGACCGGCTCTTCTGCTTCCAAAGTCTTACCGATAAATGGCGACTCTTCAGCTTCAGCAACCTGCGTCGGCGGCGTTTCAATCGGCCGCTCAATCGCTGCACCCTCTTCTGCAAACGGGTCCGAGAAATCATCAACTGGTTCTGTACTGGTTGCAGGTGCTGGTGACCGCGTCGGCTGCTCAATTGGGGCGCCACTTGAAGCAGGTCCCCATCCGCTACCCGCAGAGGCAGCATTCTTTCCTTCGTTCTCTTCAACCCCCACTCCTTGAGCTTTCTTGTCTGCTGGAATCGGTAGTTGGAAGTCGAGTTCTGCTTCCTTCTTTGGTGTTGCAGTAAACGTCACTGGTGGCTTGGCCACCACATTATTCTTACCTCGCAATGTGTTGGTTTCTGGAGTAGTCACAATAGCTCCAGGCTGTGGGGTGAATCGATTCGGTGTCACCGTCGGCTTGGTGCCAGTTCCTGGAAGCTGGTTGGGGACAATCAGTGGCCGCACTTGATTCTGCAGGCCCGTTGTCGGCTGAGCAGGGGCGGCAGGCAATGGACTATTGGTCGAGCGAAGCCCGGTTGCAGGGATCGCTGGCGAAGTAGCTGCAGGAACTTGCGGTAGCGGTTGCGGCAATGTCGGCAAAGGTGTAGGAGCCGTACGAATCACCGATGGGCCAGTCGCAGGAACACCATTGGGCGTGGCCGGCGCACTGAGCGTTGCAGTCGGAGAAGGCAATGCAGAAATCGGTGCAGCAGTATTGCTAAGGCCTGTCGTCGCCGGAGCGGGCACTCCAATAGCCGGTGCATTAACTGGGCTGCTCGGCAGGTCATCATCATCTTCGTCCAGTTCATCAATTCCAGGCGCCGGAGCAGGCGCTTTCGAGGCCGCATTGCTCGCGGAACTGGGGACGACTGCTGCGTTGCGGTTTGGAGAACTATCCGGCGGAGGAGCAGTCGTTGCTGATGGCCCAACTCCTGCCTCGACCGCTGGTGCCGGCTTTTTACTCCCGGGTAACAGCCGCTTAAAGAATCCACTCACTGGTCCTGGTTTCGGAGCCGGTTTAGCCGTCGAACTGGCCCCTTCGCTTGGCAGCGTCGCAGGTGGCGCTGCACCCCCGGGATTGCCATTGGGGGCAATCACTTCCGCCCCCGCATTCGGGCGGGTCGTTGGAATACGGTTAAATCCGTTTCCATTCTGCCCCGCCTGGGGCTTGGCAGGCTGCGGTAGGCTTTCCATCGCCGCATCAAACGTCATGTCAGGAGCTTCTCGGCCATCCTGTTCATAAAGCAGTTCTAACTGCCGTTGAATTTCACTTTTCTGTGCAGGCCTTCCTGCTGCTGGTGCAGCACCCTGCGAAGCAGATCCCGGCTGCACCTGCGGAGCAGACACCTGTTGAATTGTCGCAGCCCCATTTGCTGGAGCGCCATTGGCCGCAGGTGCTGCTACGCCTCGAGCGGCGGGGGCTGTTTGACCACCGTTATAGACCGAGCCAGGCAACGTCGCACCGCGGCGAGGGTTCGAGTCCCAAAACCGCTGTCCCTGCTGAGCGTAAATCAGGCCAGCCTGACCAGCCAACGCGGCCAATGCCAACCCTGCGACTCGAAGACGGAATTTCTGACCACGATTTCCGAGCATGCCATGCCTTCCACGTTTGGTTCAGGCTACCCCGCGATTGTCCACATCTCGGGGTTGAAGGCTGGCCATACGTCTTAGCGCGCACCGAAGCATTTGCTCCGGCACCGGTTTAACGGGCGACCTCCCTGCAGCCTGACAGTCCATCTGCTCCCCATAAATCGTCTCTTCATACGCGGAATAATCGGAACAACTCCCGGCCGGTCGATCGATTCAAGCGCTATCCGGTGCACCTTCCGCACGATCGGAAAATTGGCTACAAGCCGCACAGGTGATACAAATTGACAATTCCTC
>JAIXVG010000012.1 GCA_027483145.1 Planctomyces sp. | reverse complement strand
GTCAGGTGGCCTTCGAGTTGCTTCAGCAGTTGCTTGGGTCCGTGAAACTCGGGAAGGCCCCGATCATCCACCCGTCCGGGCCAACCCACAAACGTCACTTGGCTATGCTCAATCAGCCAGGCCACCATCTCAACTTGAGTGGCCGACAACGAACTGAACCCATCCAGCACAACAAGTCTGAACTGCTGAAAGTGAGTCTCGCCCCCCGTCAATAACGTGCGAGCGCGCCAAAACCGCCCTTCATAGTCGTACCAGTCCCGCTGTTCGAGCTGCGCCTGATAGTCGCGGTAAATCTGTAACAGCTCTTGATCTCGCTGCTGCCGACTATCCCCCTCACCTCGTCGACTACGACCAATTGCCCGGGCCAAATCATCGGGCCACGTCTCTCCCCGTTTCAGTTCCGAAATCCACTCAGCCACGACATCGGCAAACCCAGATGTCCCCGCGATCGACTTGAAGTAAACAAGCTCCCCGGCTGATAGTCGTCGGGCAATAACCCGCCGCAGGATCACCCGCTGCATCGCGGGCGAGATCAGCTTGCCACTTGCCCCCGCCGAAGCAAGGATGACTTCCGCCAATTGCTCAAATGTCTGCACCCCCGCCCCGAACAGCGCCCGGCCACCGGCAGGCCGCAGCCCTTCCAGCACCTGCCGCTCGCGCCGCGGAGTTGGCACCAGCCACAACAGCCCCGGCTGAGCGCATGCGTCCGGCTCCGTCAGCAGCTCTCGATACCGTTCGAGGCACGCCACCCCCATCGCCGGGTCATCTGTTGAAAACGCCTCAATCATCGGAACCTCAATTTCAACTCCGATCGACCCTCGCCCACCCTCTCCCCGGACCATCTAAACACAATTACACTTCCTGTCTGGTTCCTTCAACCACACCCGGTTCTCACCACCCAGGCAGTTCACACCCTAAACGCCGTCACCTCATTGAAACCGCTGCCGAGCCAGTCGCACCTCAATGTCGTCAGAATCTCCTACCCTAGTAAGATCACCGAGCCGACGATGCCAATTGTCGGGTTTGTGTTTCGAGTATTCCCATTACCCTCTGCCACAAATAGACTTACATCACAGCCTCTTGTCGAATTCCTACCCACATACCTGTTAAACGTCCTGACCCCAGCACCCGCTTCGCCAACCGGCTGCGTCTCAATTCCAGAACCGCTACCACGAACCCTTGTCCCTGACGAATGAGCCTGATATTCTTCCGAATCCACGAAAATTGGTGGCTAGAAGAATGCCGTACGCCCTAACGGCAATACGGCGCAGGAGTTGACTCGTTCAACCCTGTACACGCACCAGTAGTTTGTTTCCATCAGCCGAACAAAAAGACGAAAGTATCATGGTCTACCGTCCTCGAACCAAGTTGGTCAAAGCTCGTAAAGCAACCCGTTGCCCGAAGTGCGGCAAGTTGGTTGGGTTCGTTGTCCGCTGCAAGACCTGCCACAAGAAGATGCGCTAGACCCCTGATTTCGGTGGTTCCAGCTCCCCTTTTGACCTTCAATTTATCAGCCTGTTTTTGACTCCAGGAATTTGGTTCCATGCCCCGTATTGAACGCGATCGTGAATTGGCCCGCCGTCGGAAGCGCAAGGTGAAGCTTCAGAAGCTCGAAGGTAAGTTCGCCAAAGCAACGAACGCAGCCGAAAAAGCCGAGATCGCCGCCAAGGTTCGCCGCTTTAGCCCCATGATCAACCTCGAGGTTCGGCTCGAAGAACGCAAAGCCGCAGTCGCCGCCAAGAAGTAGCGTGACCAAGGGGCGTCGTGCTCCCTGACGATCACTCGGCTCCCTGAGGACTCAAGCCCCTCTGGCGCTCGCGACAGATAACGAAACAGCCCGGAGAGGTCACCTCTTCCGGGCTAGTTTCATTTTCAGTCCCGTCATTCCAAACGGGTGAAGACCGGGTCACTAACGCGAATCCGAAGAGCTCAACGACTCACGTTGTTGGATCGCTAACGCCTCAGCCGCTTTTCGAGCCGACAATGCCAATTGTCGGGTTCTTGACAATGGGTTGCCTGATTCCTCACCCGGCACCCGGGCCGACTTGCGATCCTTCACCGATCGGCCACTAACTTTACGGGTTAGCAGCACTCAGCAGCTCGACTTCAAAGTAAAGCGTACTGTTGGCCGGAATCCCCGTGCGAGCTGTACTTCCATACGCCAGACCAGCCGGGATCAGCAACTGGGCTTTGCTCCCAACTCGCAATAGGGCAAAGGCCTCATCCCAACCATCGATCACCTGGTTCTGGCCCAGGTTGAAAGTGAATGGGTTCCGCACCGGATTAATGTTCGAATCGAACTGAGTCCCCAGCGTTCCGTCATCATTAATCAGTCGCCCCGTATATTTGACTGATAGCAATTGACCATTCGTCGGAAATGCTCCTGTCCCCGGAGTCGTCACGACATAATTCAGCCCGGTGGCCGTTTCGATTGAGCTTTGGTTGGTCGACCTAAAGTAGTTGGTAATCTTGGTCGCATCGGCCCCCGTGTTAACTGTGATTGTCAGCGACCCGCGACCGACAGCCCGGGCATTGTTTGGCCCCTGACTATTGACCACCACTTGGTTCACCCCCGTCGGCACCGAAATGTTAGCCAAGTTCAGCGACCAGTTCCCGGCTGATGGAGCAGTCAGCGGGCTGTTTGCAGCACCCAGGGTGTATGTGGTCCCTGCGAGGGTCACAGTCAACTGATCACTACTTACATTGTCCCAGTTCCCCGCCAAGGTGGCTGGTTTCGTAGCACCCGAGACGCTGGTCACGGTCGGCACGGTGGCGACCAGGCCGACGACTTCAAAGTCGAAGACCAGCGTACTATTGACCGGAACGTTGGTCCCGTTGGCTGGAACCGTCGGAGTTGGTGTCGCGGCATAACCGAGCGCGGCCGGCACAATCAACTTCCCAGTCGCGCCGACGCCAAATAGCTTGAACCCTTCTTCCCATCCGGGCAACAGCCCAGCCTGTCCCAGGTTAAAGGCCAGCGGATCTCCTTCCGGACTGATGTTCGAAACAAACGGCGTTCCCAGGGTCCCATCATTATTGAGAACCCGGCCCGTGTACTTGACAGATACGCGTTGACCGGCTGCCGGTAAGGCCCCTGTTCCGGCTGTCGTGGTGATGGTGTTGAGACCGCTGGCCGTTTCAGTTGCCGTCAGACTGTTAAGCGTCAAGTACTGAGCGATCCGCGCACTCTCGGCTGCCGGGTTGGCCGAGATGACCAACGTTCCGGTCGCTTCAAGTTGCAACCCACCCGCAGTCCGGGAGGTCACCATGACATTGTTGGTCCCATTCGCCACCGTGATGTTCGCCAGGTTGAGTGACCAGCTACCACCTGTTGCGGTTAATGGGCTATTCGTTGCTCCCAAGGTATAAGTGGTCCCCGCCAGTCTCACGGTCAACTGGTTGGCGTTCACATTGTCATAGGTGCCGACGAGCGCTGCGGGCTTGGTCGTTCCTGATGCGCTTGTGACTGTGGGTGGTGTACTCGCCCCGACGATCTCGAAATCGAAGACCAGCGTACTATTGGCGGGAATGTTCGTCCCGTTGGCAGGGGTGGTCGGGACGGGTGTTGCCCCATAACCCAACGCGGCTGGAACGATCAGCTTGCCAACCGTTCCGACGTTCAGCAGCTTAAAACCCTCTTCCCAGCCTGGCATCAATCCGGATTGACCAAGCGTAATGACCAAGGGGTCGCCAGCCGGGGTGATGTTCGACCCAAACTGCGTTCCCAGCGTTCCATCGTCATTGAGGACTCGGCCGGTGTACTTGACCGACACTCGCTGTCCCGCTGTTGGTCTGGCTCCGGTCCCGTTGGTCGTCACCACATAGTTGAGCCCGGTGGTTGTTTCCGTAGCGGTCAGATTGTTGCGGGTCAAGTACTGACTGATGCGGGTACTCTCTGCCGCCGGATTCGCTGAGATGACCAGCGTTCCTCTCCCATCAACGGCCGGGCCGCCATCTTTGCGGCTGCTGACTGTGACTTGATTGGTTCCGTTAGGAACAGTGATGTTTGCCAGGTTGAGCGACCAGTTACCGGCCGACGGTGTTGTGAGCGGGCTATTGGTTGCCCCCAACGTGTAAGTTGTCCCTGCCAGGGTGACGGTCAATTGATTGGCATTCACGTTGTCCCATGTCCCGGTCAATGTGGCAGGCTTCGTGGTCCCTGTCACATTATTGACGGTTGGAGCTGTGATCGCTCCCAATACTTCCACGTCGAAGAAGAGGGTGCTGTTGGGTGGAATATTCGGCCGGCTGGTATCGTTGCCGTAGGCCAAGTTCGAAGGAATCAGAAGCTGAGCCTTGCTGCCGATATTGAGGAGGGCAAAGGCTTCGTCCCAACCAGCGATAACCTGGCCGCTACCGAGAGTGAAGGTGAATGGAGCAGTCGAGGAGGTGTTGGAATCGAACGTTGCCCCCAGGGTGCCATCACTATTCAGCAGCCGTCCCGTGTACTTGACCGAGAGCGTTTGCCCGGCAGTTGGCTTCGCACCAGTTCCAGGCGTGGTGACGACATAGTTAAGGCTGGTCGTGGTCTCGGTTGATGTCAGGTTATTGGCAGTCAAATACTGACCAATTTTGGTCAGCTCGGCGGGATCAACGGTGAGGTTAATGGTTCCAGTCGCGCGCGATTCGGGCCCCAGGTCTTTTCTGGTGACCACAGTGACGGTGGTTGAGCCTTTGGGGAGGGTTACATTAGCGAGGGCCAGTGACCAGTTTCCGGCGGTGGGTGTGGTCAGTTCCGAATCAATTCCAAGTCGATAAGTTCGTCCGGCGACTTCAACCGAAAGCTGAGTGGCGCGGGCTGAATCCCAAGTTCCGGCGAGAGCAGCCGGTTTGCGCGCGGCGTTGATCGCGGTCACGGTCGGAGCAGTAACTGTTGTTGGGAAAGTGGTTGGCTGAACATTGCCCGACTGAATGATCGGGGCGCGGCGAGCGTTCAACGATCCCGCAGGACGATAGACCGTCGCAGGTTGATTCCGGTCGCCGCGAATGACCAACCTTCGGCTAAACTCATTGGCCCCTGCTGTGTCGGTGTTGAATGCGACAGCGCCGCCGCTGCCAGTGTTAATGGTCATCCCGCGCTTCGAGTTCGACCTGGTGAAGCTAGTGTTCTTGGCGTTAATCACTGCAGGACGATCGAACGAGACTTGATTGGCGGCAAATGTGGTGCTCTCAATTCGTGTACCGCGTCCCTTGAGTTGGACCTGCTGCAGCTCCAGCTCATCCCCTGTAGTTCCCCCCAGACGGATGGAAGTCTTGCCCTGCACAATGGCCTGTCCGATGGTGACGGTCTCGACCGCGGCGCCGCCGTTGATGGTGAGGTTCTTGATTGTGGCTTGGTTCAACCGAAAGAGACTTTCGGAGGTGGCACCGGAGAGAGCGACGTTGAC